>CAJXMY010000001.1 GCA_913056435.1 uncultured Hyphomonadaceae bacterium
CCTGCCGCAATCAGCAGCCAGGCCGTGGCCGCCGGTAGAGCGAACACCAAACGCCTTTCGCCAAGCGATGTCGTATGGTCGTATACCGCGAACATCACGCCAAACAAACCCATCAGCAACAGCATTCCGCCGTGGACCGCGTTGCGTAAGACCCGTGAATCGCCCCAGCGTGAACCGCAACCCAAACGGATGCAACCGTGAACCGCTCCCAACATGGCGGCCACAAAGCCGGCATCCACCAGATCGACCTCGACCTCATAGCCGCGTTCCGACCAGTATTCTGCAATCTTCTCCCGAAGGCGCTGGGCGCCGTCTGTGTTACACCAATCTTTCATTGATCCACTCCACCTGTATTTGCGTCCCCCGCCCAGACTTCCGGACGACTGCCTGTGTTTCCGTTGTGTAAGACAGGCCTGACAGCCTCGACGCGCCCCTATGCCGGGATCGTTCCGCTTCCTCAACCCCCTATTTGATGAAAAAATCCCCACATCCAGACATGACAAAAAGTTCATGTTTGTTGGATGATCCGACCTTCAGATCGCCCAACTGGTTCGGAAAACCCCGTGGCCATTGGGGTTTACGTGTAGGAACCCCGCCCGAAATGAGGCGCCCCAGTTAAATATTGGCGCGTGAGATAGAAAATAGCGGACACCGACTATGCATTTTTGCATATCTGGATCCCGAAAACAGATAGAACGGACCAGTCCCCGAGGGCTGGCAGGTTCAGATCCGGCTGTGGCGCCCCACTGGCCGCCCCGCAGAAAGACACATATAGGCCTAGTCTTGGCGGCCGAATACGCCACATAGCAGTTGCAGCTGGAAAAAAGGCAGATGAGCTTCGACACCCGAACCTTCCGCGATGCGCTCGGCCTGTTCGTCACCGGCGTGACGGTGATCACGACCCGGGATCCTGATGGCCGCCCGGTCGGCATCACGGCCAACAGCTTCAATTCGGTGTCGCTGGAACCACCCCTGGTGCTGTGGTCTGTGGCTCGCCAGTCCCGCAGCCTGGCCGCCTTCGAGCAGGCCGATCACTTTGCTGTGCATATCCTGCGGATCGATCAGCAGGACCTTTCCGACCAGTTCGCCACCTCGATGACCGATAAGTTCGCGGGCCTAGGCCCGCTGACCGGCCTCGGCGGTATTCCCCTGCTCAAGGACTATGCCGCCCGTCTGCAATGCCGCATTTACGGCCGTCACCCGGCCGGGGATCACATCGTCTTCATCGCCGAGGTCGAACGCCTCGATCTGAACCGGACCGCCCGTCCGCTCGTCTATCATGGCGGACATTATGCCAAGCTGGCGGACATGCCCCCGACCGGCTGAGCTGTCTCCCGACGGCGATCCCGGCTTTACACCCGGGCGCCTGACCGCCTAGACGACCACGTCATGAAGAAGCTGCTGCGTCACCCCCTGATGAGTTCTGCCCTCGGCTGGCTGATCTGGGCGTATATGGGCCTGTGCGCGCGCACCATCCGCTGGACGGTCGAGGGACAGGATCCGGCCCGCACAGCCTGGGCGGCAGAAGGCGGGATCATTGTCGCTGGCTGGCACTCGACCATCCTGCTTCTGCCATCGGGCTGGACCCGCCTGATGCGCCACTGGCCGGGACGCACAGGACGCGTTGCCATGATGGTCTCCCTGTCACGCGACGGCGAGGCCGTGGCCAAGGCGATTGCCCATATGGGGCTGCATGCGGTGCGCGGTTCCTCGAACAACAAAGCCAAGAGCCATGACAAGGGTGGTCGGGAAGCGCTGCGGGAAGCCCTCGGGCTCCTGAACGGCAACGGGGTCGTCTGCGTCACGCCGGATGGTCCGCGCGGGCCGGCCGAGCTGGTCCAGAACGGCCCGGTCATCATGGCCAGACGGGCCCGTGCGCCCTTATTGCCCTATGCGGTGGTGTCGCGCCCCGTCCGCCGCCTGAACAGCTGGGACCGGTTTCGCATTCCTTTTCCCTTTACTCGGGGCGCCATCGTGTTCGGGGACCTCCTTTATCCAGACCCCGCTCTGGACCGCGAGGCCCTCAGGCAGGCCCTGCAGGTCCGTCTCGACGACGCCATGCGCCGGGCCAACGCCCTCCTCGACCGCTAAGCCAAGGCCGCGGGCTCACACGCCGTCGGCGGTCCCGGCATCCGGGGCCTGAGTAAAAATGGCCTCGAGGCTTCGCAGGTTCATCCCATGCTTGAGATAATTGTCGGGGGTCAGGTTCACAGCCTTGATCAGGGCCCGTTCAATCTGCGGCGTGCCAGAAGCATCCGGGACCAGATCAAAATCAAGGATATTGATGCAGCCCGTATCCTGCTCAAACCCGGAGCTCGCCCCCAGGGGCGCCCCGATCGCCCAGGCCAGGACCATGCGGTTGACCACCTCGTGGGCCACGACAAGGGCCGTCGCCCAGGCCGGACGGGCCAGCAGCGCCCGCAGGCCCGCTTCAATCCGGGTCATGGCATCAGCAAAACGTTCCCCGCCCTCCAGAAAGGTCGCACCGGGTTCGCCGGCCTGCTCAAACTGGAAAGTCATGGTGGCGGCCAGGTGCTCCGCTGACTTGAAGTCAATATACTGTCCGGATTTCAGTTCCTGCAAACGGGGTTCTGCGCGCAGGGGTGGCGGTGCGGCGTGCTCTGAAAGGACAATCTCCGCGGTTTCCCTTGTGCGGGCGAGCCCGGTATGGAAGGCCAGATCGAGGGACACATCAGACAAGGCCATGCCGGCCGCCCGCGCCTCCTCACGCCCCTGCGGGGTCAGGTAAGCCAGCGAGGGATCGCGGGCCCTGCGGACGGTCTCGGAGGTATAGTCCACAAAACCATGCCGCATGAGATAGATCCGTCGCCGGCCCGTTGTCCCCGGAAGGGCCGACATCAGCCGGAGAGTCCCCAGTCTCTCATCACCTCGTCCTGATCGGTTCCCACCCCGGCCGGGGCGCCCCCGATGGCTCCGGGTGTGACCGAGAAACGCGGTGCCGGGGCAGGCTGAACAACGCCCTCCACCGTGACAAAGGTCTGGCGGTCGACATTATGCTGATAGGTTGGCGCCTCGCTCAGGGACAGAACCGGGGCGAAACAGATATCGGTGCCTTCCATAATGCCGCACCATTCGTCCCGGGTCTTCTGCTTGAAGACGGCCATCATCTTCTCTTTCAGGTCAGGCCATTTGGTCCGGTCCATCTGAGCCTTGAACTCAGGATCCTCCAGCCCGGCCTTTTCGAGAAGCAATGCATAGAATTGCGGCTCGATGGATCCGATCGACACCCATTTGCCGTCCTGACATTCATAGGTATCGTAAAAATGGGCGCCGCCATCCAGCAGGTTCGCCTCCCGCTCATCGGTCCACATGCCCATGGCCTTCATGCCGTAGAACATAGTGGCCAGAGAGGCGGCGCCATCACTCATGGCACAGTCGACGACCTGACCGGCGCCCCCTGCCCGGACATTCAGCAGCGCGGCCAGAACACCAAAGGCGAGATACAGCGCGCCCCCCCCATAATCACCCACCAGATTCAGGGGCGGACGCGGACGCCCGTCGCCATCCCCCATGGCATGAAGCGCCCCGGTAATGGCGATGTAATTGAGATCATGGCCTGCGGCGTGGGACAGGGCCCCAAACTGCCCCCAGCCGGTCATGCGGCCATAAACCAGCTTTTCATTGCGGCTGAGAACAACCTCCGGCCCAAGTCCCAGACGCTCCATGACCCCGGGACGGAACCCCTCAATCAGGGCGTCGGCCTGCTCAAGAAGATCCAGGGCCGTGGCAATCCCTTCCTCGGATTTAAGATCGAGGGCGACCGACCTCTTGCCCCGGCTCATCACATCATTGGACCGCCCGGGACGTTCGGTCCCGGCCCGGTCAATCCGCACGACATCTGCACCGAGATCGGCCAGCAACATGCCACAGAACGGCCCCGGCCCAATTCCGGCAAATTCCACAATCCTGACACCCTGTAATGGTCCCTGCCCCATTGTCTTCTCCCATTCCGTCGGGATTTTCCCGACCAATTCAACCCGACCTTAAGAGACCTGCGTTTAAATGAAAGGGTTCACCAAAGGTCACTGGGGGGTCTTCTCGGTCATGAAACGGCATTTTGACGATCCGCCCATCGAAGTGCTGTCCTGTGCGGCCCGTCTGCCGGCTCTGCACACCCGTCTGGGGCGCGCCCGGATGCGTCCGAGCCGGGCCATGGTTCCTCTGAGACTGGACTATGCCGCGCCGCTGCTGATCGATATGGGGAGTGATCCGGACCCCAGCTGGCTTAAGGACTTCCTGCCGAGCTGGTATGACGCCAACCAGCCCCGCCTTCTTGTCATTCTGGGCCATCCACCCGAAGGCCTGCACCCCCGGGACGCGATCCATCTGCCAGAGACGGATGATCTCCTCACCCTCCGGGACCGTCTCGCGATCCGTCAACGCGAAGTGCTGCGCGAGCTGGAATCGAAACGCCGGTCTGAGACCGCCGAACGCCTTGGGGCGCCCTCCTTGTCGGTCCCGCACGCCCGCTACGCCCATCGCCTTCTTTATCTCGGTAACAGCGGACCACATTTTGGCCCGCTCAAAGCCGCCCTGGCGGGCCTTGGTGGCGAGATGGCTGCGGCACTCAGCCCGACCATGGCACTCGATTACCTCGCCCAGCACCGTTTCAGCGCCGTGCTGCTTGGCGACACCGGCACGTCAGGTCTGGATGGGTTCCTGTCCCCTGTTGCGCCCGACCAGACCCGCAGCGCGCCCGCCTTGATTCACCTTCAGGCCGCCCGATCTGCCGCACAGCCCCTGCCCTTACCCGCGGATAAGCTCGACCTCATCCTGCCGCTCGACATGCCGAGTGACACCCTGGCCCGGCGGATCATGGCCTTCCTGCCGCGCCCGGCCCCGCACCTGAGTCCCCCCGCGCATGACGACGCCCAGATCACAGACGGATCAACCGGTCTGTTTTCCCTCGCCTTCCTGAGGGCACACCTGACGAGCCTCATCGCTGTGTCGAGCCGGACCGGACAACCCCTGAGCGTCCTGCACCTTCGCGCGTCCACGGAGACACTGGACCTGACCCGTCTGGCCAGAACGGTCCGCCTCAGCCTGCGGGAATACGACCTGGCCGCCCCGCTCGACCCCAGCACCCTGTGCATTGTGATGCCGGACACGCCATACCGATCAGGACTCTCGGTGGCGAGGCGACTGGAGAGTCTCTGCGACGGCGCTCTGGTCTGGCACCTCATGGAACGCCGTCGATCCCAGGACGCCGACGCGCTGCTTGACCCCTGGTCGGGACGGTCACGCACTGGCTCCGCGCGCCAGACCGCCTAGCCAGACACGGGCGAAGCGGCGTCCAGTTCCCGCAACAGACCTCGGATCGCGGTCAGCCGGGCGGCACCCTCCGCCGGCATGCCGGTGATGACCAGCTTGCTGTCCGGCCTCAGGCGCATGCGTCCCGGCCGCGCCCGCACCAGCTGCATCAGCGCCGCGGGATCAATCGGCGTATCGTTACGGAAAGTCATCACCACGCCCTTCGGACCCGCATCCAGTTTGGAGATCCCCAGATGGCGGCACTGGGCCTTGATGGAGGTGACCTCTAGAAGTTGAGATGTGGCCTCTGGCAGCGGACCAAACCGGTCGATCAACTCCGCCGCGAAGGACTCCCGGGCCTGTTCGCTTGTCGCATCGGCAAGGCGACGATACAGGCCCAGACGAACACCAAGATCCTCGACATAGGTGTCAGGGATCAGAACAGCGACACCCAAATTGATCTGCGGTGACCACTCATCCGCCACATCGGGGTCGCCGGCCTGGCCAGACTGCAGGGCCTTGACCGCATCCTCCAGCATGGACTGGTAGAGCTCGACCCCAACCTCCCGAACATGACCAGACTGCTGGTCGCCCAGCAGGTTGCCGCCTCCCCGCATGTCCAGATCATGACTGGCCAGCTGGAACCCGGCCCCGAGGCTGTCGAGGGACTGCAGAACGCGCAGCCGCCGCTCTGCAGAAGCAGAGATCGACCGGTCTGCCGGCGTTGTCAGATAGGCATAGGCCCTCAGCTTGGCCCGGCCGACCCGCCCGCGGAGCTGGTAAAGCTGGGCAAGACCAAAGCGGTCCGCCTTGTGAATGATCAGCGTATTCGCCCGCGGAATATCGAGACCACTTTCCACAATCGTGGTCGACAGGAGCACATCGTACTGGCCGTCATAGAAGGCGGTCATCAGTCCCTCCAGCTCCCCCGCCGGCATCTGACCATGGGCCACGACGAAGGACACTTCGGGCACATTGGCCTTGAGATAATCCTCCAGATAATCGAGGTCGGAAATCCTTGGCGCGACATAATAGCTTTGGCCGCCGCGGTATTTCTCCCGCAGAAGCGCCTCGCGGACAGTCACGGCATCGAACTCCGTGACATAGGTCCGGACCGCCAGCCGGTCGACGGGCGGCGTCGCAATGATGGACAGATCGCGGATCCCTGTCAGAGCCATTTGGAGCGTACGCGGAATCGGGGTCGCCGACAGGGTCAGCACATGCACATCCGCCTTCAGCTCTTTGAGCCGCTCCTTATGCTTGACCCCGAATCTTTGCTCTTCATCGACGATCAGCAGTCCGAGCCGTTTAAACGAAATCGACTTCGCCAGCAGGGCATGGGTTCCGACAACGACATCAACGGTCCCGTCAGACAGGCCCGCACGGGTTTCGCTGGCCTCGCGCGCGGGCACGAAACGCGACAGTGGCCGGACCTTGATCGGCCAACCCGCAAACCGTTCTGCGAATGTATTGTAATGCTGGCGGGCCAGCAGTGTGGTCGGCGCAATCACGGCCACCTGCTGACCCGCCATCGCCGCCACAAAGGCTGCGCGCAACGCCACCTCAGTCTTTCCGAAACCGACATCCCCACAAATCAGCCGATCCATCGGCTTTCCAGAGCTGAGATCGCCAAGGACATCCTCAATGGCATTCAACTGATCATCGGTCTCCTCATAGGGGAAGCGGGCTGCAAACTCTTCGTAAAGCCCGTCTCCTGACGGGCACGGGTCGGACTGCTTCAGCGCGCGCGCCGCCGCAATATCGAGAAGCTCTGCCGCCATTTCGAGAATGCGCTTCTTGGCTCTGGCCTTGCGAGTCTGCCAACCCACCCCACCCAGATGATCGATAGCCGCATCGGCGTCCTCACTGCCATACCGGCTTATGAGATCGATATTCTCCACCGGCAGAAAAATCTTGTCGCCCTTGGCATATTCCAGCTCCAGGCAATCATGGGGGGCTCCGGCGAGGTCGAGCGTTCGCAGGCCGTCATAACGTCCGACCCCATGGTCGACATGGACGACCAGGTCGCCGGGGTTCAGGGCGCTGGCCTCAGTAATGAAATTGGCGGCCTTGCGCTTACGCCGCGGGGCGGCCAGCCGGTCGCCCAGCACGTCCGGTTCCGCGATCATCACGAACTCCGGGGTTGCAAACCCGGTTTCCAGCGGCAATTCGACAACGCAAAGACCCGCCGAGCGGGCCGCCGCATGGGAATAAACCCTCGGCACCTCCCCCAGCCCATGATCCTGCAGAACCCCGGCCAGGCGTTCGGCAGAACCGTCCGTCCAGGCCGCGAAGATCACCGTTCGTCCCTCGGCCCGCACGCTCCTGGCATAGTCCGCCGCCGCCTCGAAAATATTGATGTCCGGCTGCAGGCGCTCGGGCGCGAAATCCCGTCCCGCCTGCCCGCCAAGATCCAGCCCGCCCTGTCCCGGCGCCGGGAGAAACCGGAGTGTGGGCCGACGCTCCAGCAAGCCCTGCAATTCCTCCTCCTGGAGGTAAAGGGCCCAGGGCTCAAGAATGCGAGCCTCACGCTGATCGCTGGCCGCCTCCAGCCGGGCGTGGTGGTAGTCACGGATCTGGGTCAGGCGCTCGGCACTGGCCTGAGCCGACAGGGGACCAACCCCGATTAGGGCGTCGGGGCCGACATAGTCGAACACAGTCTCGAGATGATCGTGGAAGAGGGGCAGCCACGATTCGATGCCCTGGCGGCGGATCTCGGCCCGGGCGGCCTCATACATCGGGTCCCCCGCCGGCGAGCCCAGCGTCGCCAGATACCGCTCCCGAAACCGGCTCAGGGTCTCTGGCGTGAACAGGATTTCGCTGACCGGCGCGAGGCGGACCTCTGTCAGGGTGGCGATGGAGAGCTGGGTCTCGGGGTCGAACGACTTGATCGACTCTACCTCGTCACCGAACAGGTCCAGACGGACCGGGGTCGCGTTGTCCGGGGGATAAAGATCAACTTTCCCCCCCCGCAGCGAATATTCACCGCGCTCCGCCACCGTCGACGTTCTAATGTACCCATTGACACTCAGATACCCGGCGAGTTCCGATTGATTGATCCTTTGACCTGCGGCAATCGAGAGACTCGAGCTTCTCAATACCTCACGTGGCGGCACCCGCTGTACCAGAGCACCCGCCGTGGTCACCACGAGACAAGCTGGCGCGCTTTCATCCCTCTGCGCCAGCCGCGCCAAGGCCGCACACCGGGCGGCTGCAACACCCGGGGAGGGGCTGATACGATCATATGGCAGAGTGTCCCAACCCGGGAGAAAAACCCGTTCCAATCCCGGCCCGAAAAATTCGGCGAGTTTCAGGGCGATGGCCGCCATCTTGTCGTCGCGGGCAATATAGAGCCCCACGCCCTCGCGGAACATCAAAGCATCGCAAAAACCGAGAACGTCTCGACCAAACGGCGCGCCATGAATGTCGGCAGGCGCAGACAAGCGACTCAGCATGTCAGAAGCAGTCATGACGATCTACCGAAGCTTGGAAAAGAAATGGGCACCTCAACCCGATTGGGCCTCGTGCCGAAAGCCTATCAATTGGTCCAGAACCGGGCTCTTGAAATTTGCGGGAACGGGTTTCTGGCCCACTAACCAGGCAAAAACCTCCCAGTCGGGCGTCCCAAGAAGACGCTCGAACTCATCAAGGTCCTCTTCAGTGAGGGCGGCGATGTGAGCGTCCGCGAACCCACCCATAAGGAGATCCATCTCTCGGAATCCACGGCGCCACGCCCGAAATAACAGTTTTTTGCGGCGTACATCCAATGTCATCGACTCCTCCAGTAACGCTGACATAACGATGTTAAAGAAAAATCCCAGTCCATTGCGGCGATTGAACCCTTTCCGCGGTCTGATAAACCACAATCATGCGCGACCCTCGCCTTTTTCCGTTATTCCAGCCCGTCAGCACCCTCCCGGGGATTGGACCAAAGCTGACACCCCTTCTGGAACATCTTATCGGAGGAACCACCGTCTGGGATCTTTTGCTCCACTTGCCCGAGCGGTGGCTGGACCGGCGTCCCATTGACAGTTTCGCCTCCCTCGTGGCGGGAGAACTTGCGACGGTTTCAGGAGAGGTTCACGCCGTCAAGGCGCCCTTCAGTGAACGGGCTCCGGCCCGCATAGAACTTTTTGATGGTTCCGATATCCTGACAGTGACCTATTTCCGGGCGAACCCACGCTGGCTTCAGAGCCAGTTTCCCGTCGGGAAAATCCGACAGGTTTCGGGGCGTGTCGATTTGTTCAGAGATGAACTCCAAATGACTCATCCTGATTATGTTCTGGACCCCGAGCATGACCGTCCCCCTCCCGTCGCCGAACCCATTTACAGGCTGACCGCCGGGCTCACCAACAAGAAGGTTCATGCAACCATTCTCCACGCACTGGACCACGTCCCCAGAGACCTGCCGGAGTGGATTGATGGCCCGTTTCTAGCGCAGCGGGCGTGGCCTGATTTCCCGGCGGCCCTCCACGGGCTCCACGCACCGAAGGTTTTTGACAAAAGGGCCCTTGAAAAATGCCAAGACAGGCTGGCCTATGATGAAGCTCTCGCACGAGAACTGACCTTCATGCGGGCCCGGGCGCAAAGGCGCAGCGTTCGCGCCATGGAGGTTCCTGCAGCACCTGAGGCGCTCAACCGCCTTGTTCGAACCCTTCCTTATGTCCCGACTCAAGCTCAGATCAGAGCGACACGAGAAATCATGGCGGATCTGGCCAAGTCTTACCCGATGCGGCGGATGCTTCAGGGTGATGTGGGTTCAGGCAAGACTTTGGTCGGCGCATTTGCTGCGGTGCAAGCCGCCGAGACAGGCTTTCAAACTGCCTTCATGGCCCCAACCGAGGTTCTGGCTCGCCAGCAGTTCGCAACCCTGGACACCTTGCTGTCTCCCCTGGGGTTTTCCGTCGCCGCCTTAACCGGAAGGGACAAGGGGCGTTTAAGGGAAGCAACTCTGATGGCGCTGGGCAATGGAGACATTGACATTGTTGCCGGCACACATGCCCTGTTTCAAGAAGGTGTCAGCTTCGACAAGCTTGGTCTCATCATCGTCGATGAACAGCATCGTTTCGGCGTCGCAGACCGTTTGAAGCTGCGCTCGAAGGGGCGGGCTCCCCATGTCTTGGTTATGAGCGCGACGCCCATTCCGAGGACGTTGGCGCAAACGGTCCACGGTGACCTTGATGTGTCCATTCTGGATGAAAAACCTCCGGGTCGGCGTCCCGTCGAAACCCGGGTCCTGCCGGACACCCGCATGGACAATGTCATTGCAGCTGTTGGCCGAGCGCTCCAGCGTGGAGAGCGCGCCTTTTGGGTCTGCCCCCGTGTCGAGACCGACAGCGAAGACGGACGCTCTGCAATCAGCCGCGCAGCCATGCTTTCAGAACGCTTGGGCGAGAAAGTCGGCCTGGTGCACGGCAGAATGAAGAGCGACGAAAAAGATAATGCTTTGGAGGCTTTCCGAGCCGGAAAGACCAGGATTCTTGTCGCAACAACGGTGATAGAAGTTGGCGTCGATGTACCGGAAGCCACCATCATGGTTATTGAACGGGCTGAGGGGTTTGGTCTCGCACAACTCCATCAGCTCAGGGGACGCGTTGGCCGAGGGGCACAGGACAGTTTTTGCCTACTCATTTATCATCCGCCGCTGACAGACATGGCCAGAGAAAGGCTTGAGACCCTCAGGAGAACGGAGGACGGATTTGAGATTGCAGAAGCTGATTTCAGGTTGCGCGGCCCCGGTGACATGCTGGGCAAACGCCAATCGGGTCTGATCGATCACCGGATCCTGCAACTTCCACGACACAAGACACTGATAGACATCGCCCATAAGGACGCGCAGCTCGCGTCCGAGAAAGCCGATAGCATATCTGCCCTGAGAGCGGAGGGGCTGAGCCTACTCAGCCAACTACTCAGCCCCGACCTCAGATACAGCGACTGAGGTCTCCCGGCGCTCAGGAACACCGGGCAGCCGCGTCACATCGCCCCGAAAGTCCGGGACAACGAGCCCAGCAGTGAGAATCATTTTCGCCCCCTCCTCCACAGTCATCTCAAGCTCGATACACTTATCGCGAGCGGTATAAATCAGAAAACCGGACGTGGGGTTCGGGGAGGTCGGGACAAAAACACCAATTTTGCCGGCCCCAAGCTTCGCACCGATCTCCCCGCTGGCCTCAGAAGAGACAAATCCGATGCACCAGGATCCCTCTTTTGGATACTGAACCAAGACGCAGCGGTCGAAACTTGCCTGCTGATTGTTGGCCAGAACCTCGGTCAGTTGCTTGATGGCGGCATAAACATTTTTAACCAGAGGGATCCTGCTGAGGATGCGATCTGTCATGGCCAGGGCGGATCGCCCGATCAGGTTTGCCGTGACGGCCCCCAAAATGGTGAGTGCGATGACCAGGACAATAACGCCAAAACCAGGAACGGCGTAATTGGTATAGGTCTCCGGCTTCAGTAAGGGCGGCAACAAAGGACGCACTTTGCTATCAATAAAAGTGATTAAAAACTGAAGGATAAAGAACGTCGCCGCCAGCGGCGCTGCAATCACCATCCCAGCGAAAAAGCGGCCCCGGAGCCATGCGAAAAGCCCGGGCTTCTTCGGGGACGAGCCTGTCATGAGAAAATCGTCTGCTGTCGTCTTCTTCGTCATTACAATTCCTTACGCGCAGGGTCCGCCTAACTCTTATCTTGGCCTGCCACCACAATCGGTTAAGTGTGTAGGCCATGTCTATCACACAAGACTTTAACACGAGTTTGAAAGCGGTTTTTGGGCAAATTTTCGGCGATGATGTGACCTCGCCGAAGATCCGCCGGCTTTCTGGTGGGGCCAGCCAGGAGACCTGGCATGTGAGCCGGGAGGACAAGAGAGCAATTCTGCGGCGTGCTCCCAATGGAGTGAGCAGAGCAAGGTCATCCGCAGCGATTGGGTTGGCGAAGGAGGCGCAGCTGATTGAAGCGGCCCGCGAAGCCGGAATACCAGTTCCTGAGGTCCTTCACGTCCTGACCCCGCCGGACGGCCTCGGAGACGGCTTTCTGATGAGCCACATCTCTGGCGAAACAATCGCAAGACCAATCTTACGAGATGAACAATTCGCCTCCGCGCGAGAGGCCCTCGCCCAACAATGTGGTCATGCCCTGGCTGGCATTCATTGCATCCCAACAACGACCTTGCCTGATCTGCCGGAAAGTGGCGGCCTCCAGCAACTCAGCCAGTATGAAGCGATATACCGGGGCTTCGGCGTCTCGCGGCCGGTTTTCGAACTTGCCATCGCCTTTCTGCAAGATACTGCGCCAACGGCCGCACCTCTTGTGCTTGTGCATGGGGATTTCAGATTGGGAAACCTGATGGTGAACGAATCCGGTCTTGCAGCCATACTGGACTGGGAACTCGCCCATCTGGGCGATCCGCGTGAAGATCTCGCGTGGATCTGCGTCAACTCCTGGCGTTTTGGCCAGAGCCAGAACCGAGTGGGGGGCTTCGGCCAAATCGAGGACTTTCTGGCCGCTTATCATGAGGCGGGTGGAGCGGCCTTCACACCTAAAGATATTGATTGGTGGGAAATGCTCGGTTCCCTGAAATGGGGTATCATGTGCATGATCATGTACGAAGCTTTTCGGTCAGGAGCAGATCCCAGCGTTGAACGCGCCGCCATCGGTCGCCGGGTTTCCGAAACGGAAATGGATCTTCTGAATTTGTTGGAGGCCCACAATGCATAATCAGCCCAGCGTCGCAGAACTCCTCCAGGCCGTGAAATCATTTATCGATGAGACCGCTACGCCCAATTTATCAGGGCATGCCGCATTCCATGCGCGCGTGGCCTCCAATGTTCTGGGAACAGCCCTGCGCGACCTTGCGGATCGTCCAGCGAACGACTCCGCTGAACGTGGGCGTTTGGTGGCCTTGCTTACATCCCTCCCTGAGGCAGACCTGGACAGCCTGAATGAAATTTTATGTCAAAAGATCCGCAACAGGGAACTTAGCTCGGAGTCACCCGGCCTGTTGAACCACCTTAAACAAACAACGATGGCGCAGCTCCGCGTAGACCAGCCACATTATTCCGGCTTAAGAACAGCAGAAAATGCGGGTGATTAGCGCACTTCCGCATCAGGCAGAGCAGCTGCCGCCGCCCAGAACACAGAAGCTGGCGCAAAAGGGGTGATTCAGGGCGACGTCCTTCCGGCTGTCTGACAGGGTTGATCCCAGCTCGAAGTCCGACAGATATGGCAGAAGTGTACAGGCCACGACCGCAGAGCTTTCCTGCCCCTTACGTTTAACAACCATGCGCTGGGATGCGCACATCAGTTCCGCAGGGTCCTTTCCAAGAATACCCCAGCAGGCCGTTGTAATTTCCGGTGGGTCATCATTGGCCTTCATTTCCGGGAAGATGACTAACTGGGTCGGATCTAAAGGATCTACAGGGAGCCCAAGCTGCTTGATCAGATCCCCAAATCCGGCTCGCGCCTGAACATCACTCTCTTCCCAGAGGCTCCGGCCCGCGAGCGTGATGCTGAACCCATTCTCCGCAAGCCATCTCAACCCTCTCAAGGTGAGCTCGAAAGCTCCTGCCCCACGCTCCTCATCATGAAAGGTTTGCGTATAGTGATCTAAGCTCACACGCAGCGTGAGGGCTGGACCGTATTCTTCCAACAGTTCCATAAGGCCGGCCTTGATCCGCGGTCTCATCATGGGTTGCATGGCATTGGTCAGAATAAGAACGCGATGCCCACGTGCGAGCGCCGCCCGAACCATATCAAGGCACTCTGGCGCCATGAACGGTTCCCCTCCGGTGAACCCGATTTCAATACCCGTCTCGCCGGCCGCCTCCAATTCATCCAAGTATGGCAGAATATCGGTCAGGGTGAGATAAACCAGCCGCTCATTTGTTGGCGAACTTTCAATATAGCAGTTCACACATTCAATATTGCAGAGGGTCCCAGTGTTAAACCACAGGGTTTGAGTGCCACCATAAATCACAGAGGCCCGTTCTTCCCCGGTCGCTGTAATGGTCGGGTGATCAAATTTTTTCAGATTGCTGTTTGGATCTGACATGAGACCATCCCCCATTGCGTTACCGAAGACCTAGGTTCCCGCTCTTGTTAATTGAGCGTATCCAGCTCCGGTCCCTCCTCTATCCACCTAATGACTGCATCCCAGTGCGCCAGAGCTTCTGCATCTCCACTGGCAGCAACTTCGGCCGCGCGCAGGGTCGCAATCACCCCAGCATCATCACCGTATTGACGAAGCAGCACCATCGCCGCCGTTTGCACGCTGCTTTGTCGTCCCGCGGTCATCTCCAGTGCTCCGAAATCCAAGGGGTCGGCCGGACATGTTTGTAGATCTTTTTGTGAAAAGGGGCCTTCCACTTTCCATCGCGAGCTTCATCTGGGTCAGGCCGGCCTGTAAAGGCTACGATCTTCGTTTCCTTAGGCAAACGAGGTGTTTGCAGCCAATTCATAGGGAACCGGGGCAATAGGGAATGTTTGAAAGAAACACACCACTGTTCGGGCCAGTATATTTTTTCTGGGGTCATGGCCGAAACATACTGCTGACTTGCCCGGAACTGGGCATGGATCGAAGCACTGTCCCGCTGATACTTTTCAAAAATCTCAGTGTGCTGCCCCACGACCCATTTGTAGACAGATGTGTTGCCAATGCCCATTCCCATCTGGGTCCAGTTCTCTGCGATACAGAAGCGCCCCGGTGAAAACTCGAAGAATGGGTCGAGAGATCCAGTGATGATCAGATCAACATCGAGAAACAAAACCTCGCCTTCAAGACCGCCGAGCTCATCCTGCCAGAGAGAAATCTTTCGCCAAGGCAACAAGGAATAGCGTTCTGGCAAGTTGATCGGGGGCAAGGGCTGGTACTCGACTTCGGGTCGCAACCCATCGCGATCATCTGTAAAACACACAAATCTAAGATCGCCGGTCAGGTTGCGGCGAACCATGCTGTATAGCCGATTAGCGAAGTCCGCCGGGTAACGCTTTCCCCACTTCATACAGATTACGGTCCTCGTCATGGGTTCTGCGTAATTAAATTTTCACGGCAGGACCAGATCGCAACTGGTCGGAAAATGAAAAATTCCGCTAATTTGGAAAATGACGTGCATCCAAATTCAACGAACACTCGTATTAAGAGTATCAAAAAAGCGCCATGAGGGGGAACGACGATCAGCGCGCACCGAACTATTGTCTGGTTTCGACAGGATCTGCGACTGACGGACAATCCGGCGCTCAGCGCCGCGGTTGCCCGCGGCGAGGTTGTTTGCCTGTTTATACTTGAGCAGGATGACCGACTTCGGGAGCCGGGCGGCGCTAAGGCTTGGTGGCTGGACAAGTCCCTGCGAGCCCTTGCCGCCGACATCGAAAACCTTGGCGGGCAACTGGTTCTTCGAAGAGGCCAACCGAAGACAGTTCTGGATGCCCTCCTGCAGGAAACCAATGCGGATGCGCTCTACTGGAACCGGCGTTATGGCGGTTCCGAACGTGCGGTCGATACCGAAATCAAAAGCTATTTCACGGCCCGCAGCATAGAGGTCGACAGCTTCAATGGAACCTTGCTGACAGAGCCGTGGACAGTCAGAACAGGCACCGGGTCCTACTACAAGGTCTTTACACCATATTGGAAAGCGGTCCGGGCGCTTTACGCTCCGCCGCCTCCACAACCTCGTCTAGAGAGTCTTCAGGCCTCTCAAAAACTGAACACGGACAATCTCGACGCGTGGCAGCTCCACCCCCACAAACCTGACTGGTCGGACGGTCTATCGTCAGCCTGGAGGCCCGGCGAGGCGGGCGCCAAAGACCGACTCGGTGCATTTTTGCAGAAAGGGATCGGTTTCTACGACCGTCACCGCAACCGGCCTGACCTGGACCACGGCACGTCCCGCCTGTCGCCGCATTTAGCATGGGGCGAAATCGCGCCATCAACAATCTGGCGCGCGGTCCAGCATCACATTTCAGCGCACGAGGCCGACGTTGATGGAGCCATGGTGTTTCTTTCAGAGCTGGTTTGGAGAGATTTTGCCTATGTCCTGCTATTTCATAAGCCCAACCTCGCCATCGAGAATTATAATCAGGACTTTGACCTCATGCCCTGGCGGGCCAGCGAGACAGATTTGCTTGCCTGGCAACAAGGACAGACCGGATACCCCATTGTGGACGCCGGCATGCGCGAACTCTGGACAACCGGCTGGATGCACAACCGCGTCAGAATGATCGTGGCATCATTTCTGACCAAGCACCTGCTACTGCCGTGGCAGCATGGCGAGACGTGGTTTTGGGACACGCTCGTTGATGCCGACGCGGCCTCGAATTCAGCCAGCTGGCAGTGGACCGCCGGGAGTGGAGCGGATGCCGCGCCCTATTTCCGCGTCTTTAACCCAATTAGTCAGGGCGAAAAATTTGATGAAACCGGCGACTATGTCCGCAAATGGTGCCCTGAACTTTCCAGGCTGCCCGGAAAATATCTTTACGCACCCTGGAAGGCCGATCCCGTAACGTTGGCCAAGGCCGGCATTCGGCTGGGTCACACCTACCCGGCGCCGATCATTGAGCACACAGCGGGTCGCCAAAGAGCCCTGGATGCCTATGCCACACTCAAACGAAGGCGTGACGCCGCATGAAACGAATAGCGATAATAGGATCAGGGATCTCAGGTCTGGGGGCCGCTTACGCATTGAAGGACCGCGCCGACATAACGGTCTTCGAGGCAAATGACCGTGCGGGGGGACACGCCCATACGATGGCGATCGACTACGACGGGACCCCGCTAACGGTCGATGTAGGATTCATTGTTTATAACGGCCTTAACTACCCGAATTTAATATCATTTTTTGAAAATCTAGGTGTCCCGACCGAGCTCAGTGACATGAGCTTCGCGGTCTCGAACCCGGATGGTTTTGAATGGGCCTCTACCATCAAAGGTCTGTTCGCCCAGAAACGAAATCTGCTCCGGCCCCGATTTCATCGGTTCTGGCGGACCATACTCCGTTTCAATGATATCGCGCGCGCTGAACTGGAAGCTGGCAGAATTGACGATATGCCACTGGGCTTCTGGCTGGAGAAATTCAACTTTGGGGAGGATTTTGTCGAGAATTATATCCTGCCCATGGGAGGCGCGATCTGGTCGACGCCCGAAGCAGAGATGCTGGATTATCCGGCGCTCAGCCTGTTTCGTTTTTTTGAAAACCACCGCCTTATGCACAGAGAGCGCCCGCAATGGAGAACGGTTACGGGTGGATCAAAATCCTATGTCGACAAGGTGGCCAAGGTACTCGGCCCCCGTCTGCGCCTGTCCTCTCCGGTCCGCTCAGTGTCACCTTTTGGGGATAGAGTGCAGCTGGTTGGACCAGATGGAACTCAGGATGTCTTCGATGAAGTTATTCTGGCAACCCATTCAGACACAAGCCGCGCCATTTTGGCCGAACACTACGACGATGTGCGGTTCCTCCTTGGGTCCGTGCGGTACCGCGAAAACCAGATCTTTCTGCATCGCGACCCGGACCTAATGCCTCACCGTCGTCGCGCTTGGGCCAGCTGGAATGTCCTCAAACAGGCGCAACCCGACATCTGCCTGACTTACTGGATGAACCGACTGCAAAATCTGCCTCGCCAACATCCTGTTTTCGTGACCCTAAATCCTGAGGCTCCGCCGAGGCCCGAGCTGACATTTGCCCGGATGACCAAGTCGCACCCCCAATTCGACGGTGCTGCCGAAGCGGCTGTCAGATCTCTTAAGCGCCGTCAGGGCCAGGACCATATCTGGCTGGCCGGCGCCTGGATGGGAAGCGGCTTTCACGAAGACGGGTTGAAATCCGGCCTATCATGCGGCCTGTCCCTCGGTGGAACGGTTCCATGGAAAACAAAGAATATCGAAATAATCACACCGATGACGGATCCTGTTCAATCTGATAAAGTGAAGACTGGAGTACTTCAGTCGTGACCTGTTCCACCGCCCCCATACGTTTGCTGAGGGGACAGACAATACATCAAAGGTCGAAGCCGTTTCGTCATAGATTCCGGTACGGTCTAAACTTGATAGATATTGATCTTGGGAATCTCGACGCTGCAGATCGCAAAGCTGCACTCTTCAGTGTGGACCGAGCGAATTTGTTCTCTTTTCGTCGCAAAGATCATGGACCAAAGGATGGAAGTTGCCTCAAATCATGGGCACAGAAAGTCTTCACAGCCGGTGGCCTACGCTGTTCTCTGAAACGACTTCGTCTGGTCACCTTTCCTCGACACGCATTTTATAAGTTTGCGCCGATATCATTATGGCTGGCCTATGACGAGGTCGGCGCTCTTCAGGGTGTCATTTATGAAGTAAACAATACCTTCGGTGAAACGCATACCTATGTCGCCGGGACTCAGGAAGCAGACCGTTATCATCGCCATGACGCCAAAAAAGCGTTTCATGTTTCGCCCTTTTTCGATGTTACCGGACGGTACAAATTTACACTTCGTCAGACATCAACCACGCTTCGCCTTATCGTTGCGACCTATGTCGATGGACGCCAGACCCACGTCGCGACGATACAGGTGGCCGAGCGCCGGGCGACCAGTCTGGCACTTCTTGGCATCGCTCTTTTTCGTCCCTTCTCTTCCCTGAGCGTTACGATGGCCATCCACTGGCAAGCCCTAAAGCTTTGGACGAAAGGCGCCAAATATCACAGCAAGCCAGACACCCCGGACACCTCCATAACCGTGGCATCTAGACAGCATTCTGGCATTATAAGGGAGACTGCCGCATGAGCTATACCACGCTGGGCACGATATCGGTTCCAAGCCAACCCGATCCAATTCGGGCAACCTCAACGAAACTCCGTCAACTCAAGGGAGTACCAACGAGTTTCCGACTGGCAGGCATGATCCTGCTGGGGGCCAAACGAGGTTCCTTGCGGTTCATTTTACCGGATGATCGACAAGTCCTTTTCGACCATGGAATCGATGGCCCAAATGCGCTTATTCGCATTCACAGCTTTAATTTCATCAAGCGAGCCATGGCCGGGGGCGATGTTGGTTTTGGTGAGAGCTACATGGATCAGGAGTGGTCCACACCTGATCTCACCTCCGTTTTGCGCTTCTTTTCCAATAATTTCGAAGCGGCTGGTAAACTGGCGGTCGGCGGCACCATTGTACGCTGGGTGAATATGGCACGCCACGCCCTGAACAGAAATTCGAAGACGGGGTCTCGGCGCAATATCGAGGCTCATTATGACTTAGGGAATGATTTCTACGCCAGCTGGCTGGATGAAACCATGACCTACAGTTCCGCCCTTTATGACAAAGCCGGCTTAAGCCTGCCGGAGGCCCAAACCCGGAAATATGCCCGTATGGCCGATGAAATTGGCCTTCAGCGGGAACAGAGCGTTCTGGAGATCGGCTGCGGCTGGGGTGGCTTTGCAGAGTACGCCGCTCGAGAACGAGGTGCAAAGGTGACATGCCTGACCATATCACCTTCACAACGTGACTTCGCTCTGGCCCGCATAAAACGCGCCGGACTTTCCGATCAGGTGGAGATACGCCTGGAAGATTATCGCGACCATAAAGGCCAGTATGATGGGGTGGTCTCTATCGAAATGTTTGAGGCGGTCGGTGAATCCTACTGGCCGAGTTATTTCAGCAAAGTGCACGAATGTCTGAAACATGGTGCCAGCGCCGCTCTTCAAATCATCACGATCCAAAATGAATTGTTCGACGCCTATAGAAAGCGTGCCGATTTCATACAGCGCTATATCTTCCCCGGGGGCATGCTGCCGGGAGAGAGCGCACTCAGAAGCCAAATCGATGCTGCCGGGCTTCGATTTGATGGCGTTCATTATTTTGGGCCAGACTATGCTGAAACGCTCCGGCACTGGGCGAGGCGTTTCGAAAATCAGTGGACGTCGGTCCGAAAGATGGGGTTCGATGAGCGTTTCAGACGGATGTGGCGCTTTTACCTTAGCTATTGCGAAGCTGGCTTCGATACCGGGCGGATTAATGTCGGACAGTTCCGGCTATCGAGATCTTGATATCATTCATACAGGCTGGTCAGCACGTACTCGATCTGCTGGCCTCTGGCGTTGAACAGAAGCTTCACCCACCGTGATTGATCGTCATACCAAAGATCAACATTGAGGTCAGATTTCAATCTGTAATGCGTTGTTTCCAGCGCTTCTCCAGCCACAATTATGGTATCCCTTCCCAATCGCTCAACGTCTATATCCAGGAGTTCTCCGGACTCGGTCGACAACATCTGATCCCGGTATACCTGAAGCCGGTTCCAATGACTTGAAGGGATAACCGGGACAGGAACCGATCCAGAGAAACCTGTCCCCTCCACCAGCATCGCATTCCCATCCTTGCGAGCTTGCATGGTGAATCTGTCACCGTTTTTATTGGTTATGCCGGTCACAGAAACCAGTGCGTTGTCCTGCCAGACCTCTTCGGACCGGAGCGTGTATTTGTAAACTGTAACAAAGCCGAATTTGACGGAGAGCTCCACATCCGTTGACACAGACAGACGGCCATTATCACCGCGTTCAAACTGCAGGCTATGGCGACCGAACGGATCGCCTTGACGCAAGACCTCAAAATCGATGCGGGTCCCATCTTTGGGTGACCAGGCTTCCACAACACTTGAACTCACAAACTGCGCCTGGTCCGCCGCAGACCCCGCAACGTTCATCAAGCATAACGCCAGACAGGTCAGCACCCGCATCAACTAAGCCGCCAAAATGGCTTCGGCTCCCGGGCCACATAGCAGATGCAGACTTCATCACCAGCTGCCGCCGGCCTGTGCGTCATGCCCGGCCAGCCCAAGACCAGATCCCCCCGGTGATTGATGCCCTGACCATCATCAAAGGCCCCCTGAAGCACAACTGTTGCTTCAAGCACCGAATGGCTGTGGTGCGGCGCAGCCTGACCAGGGTCCAGTCGCATCAGTTGTCCCCGACCGCGCCCGCGCTTGGCGTAATGTACGCCGGACAGCCCCCTTTTCCACGGGACGGTTTTAAAACCGCCGACACACAATTCGAGGGCCTCAGGAAGATGATCTCTCTCGTTCGACTGACGCCGCTCGGAGCTGCCCAGCATCGTGTGCCGAACCTGACGCCAGGTCTCCGTTACCGCTCGGGCTTCTTCTTTCAGAACAACGTGCAGCTCTGCCGCTAATGCGAGATCTGCAGACAGAGCCTCATTGACGTGATCCATCAGGAAGCTGTGATATGTGTCTGGAACCATGGTAAGCGCTCTCCAATATACATTGAGAGATACGTTTGCTGATCTGCTCTGGATCAGTGCTCCTCGGTTGAATTGACAGGACGGTCATCCTAGCTTCGGCAAAAGAGCAGAAAGCAGGCCATGACCATATTCCCCTCCGTGCTCGATTTGATCGGCAACACCCCCTTGCTCCGTCTCAACCGGTTATCTGATTCAACCGGTTGTAACATTCTCGGAAAGGCTGAGTTTCTGAATCCCGGGCAGTCGGTCAAAGACCGCCCGGCTCTTGGTATCGTCCGCGATGCGGAAGCCAGTGGCCGCCTGAGACCTGGCGGCACGATTGTTGAAGGCACGGCAGGAAATACAGGCATTGGGCTCGCCCTCGTCGGTGCGGCTTTGGGATACAAGGTCGTCATTGTGATGCCGCGTACACAGTCGAAAGAAAAAAAGGATGCGGTCCGCAATTTGGGCGCACAGCTCATAGAAGTTGATGCCGTTCCCTATGCCAATCCTAATCATTATGCGCGGTATTCGGGGCGACTCGCCGAAGATCTCAACGAAACCGAGCCCAACGGAGCGATCTGGGCGAACCAGTTTGATAATGTTGCCAATCGCAGGGCGCACTACGAAACAACCGGACAAGAAATCTGGGACCAGACCGGTGGAAAGATTGATGGGTTCATCTGTGCTGTAGGCTCCGGTGGCACCCTCGCCGGTGTGGCACAGGCGCTTAACGAGAAAAGTGACGGGCGGGTCAAAATCGGTCTGGCCGATCCGGGCGGCGCGGCGCTCTATGGCTATTATGCTCATGGCAGCCTCAAATCAGAGGGCACCTCTATTACCGAAGGGATTGGCCAGAGCCGGATCACCGCAAATCTTGAAGACCTCGAAGTGGATTACCCCTATCGCGTCCACGATTCTGACGCCCTGCGCCTGATCTACGATCTCATACAGAATGAGGGACTTTGCCTGGGCGGGTCCGCCGGCATTAATATGGTCGGTGCGGAAAAAATGGCTCGAGATTTGGGGCCGGGTCATACAATTGTGACCATCCTTTGCGACTATGGGAACCGCTATCAGGACAAATTGTTCAATCCCGAATTCCTCCGATCGAAGGACCTGCCCGTGCCACCATGGATGGAGATCGCCTCATGAGCCAGGCCTCACCCCTTGTCTCCGCAGATTGGCTGAGAACCAATATCTCTGCCCCCGACATCCGGATTGTTGATGCGACCTGGGAACTGCCCTTTCTCGTTGCCCGTCAATCGGGGCGCACGCAGTATGACAGCGGTCATATTCCAGGCGCTGTTTTCTTCGATATTGACGACGTCGCCGACCAGGAAAGTCCCTTTCCGCACATGCTTCCGGATGCGGTTCAATTTTCTTCGAAGGTCCGCAAGCTCGGACTTGGCGATGGAAATCACATCGTTATTTATGACAGCAATAACTTCTTCGCTTCGGCAAGGGTATGGTGGATGTTCAGAGCCATGGGACATCGGGATGTTTCCGTTCTGAATGGCGGCTATAAAGCCTGGCTCAGCGCCGGGGGCGAAATTGAAGACCTACCGCCAAGGGTGTCTGAACGCCACTACACAGCGCGCCAGCGAGCAGACCTCATACGCAGCAAGGATCAGGTCCTGGCGGCCAGCCGCAACGCCCGCGAAGTGATCCTCGATGCTCGGTCTCCCGGGCGATTTGCGGGCACCGAGCCAGAGCCCCGCGAAGGTTTACCATCGGGACATATTCCCGGCAGCGTTTGTGTTCCGGCAAGCAGCCTGATTGACGCGAGCGGACGTATGGAGTCGCCAGAAGCACTGAGCCGGCTGCTGGCCGATTTTCTGGATCAACCGGTCATCGCCACCTGTGGCTCAGGTGTTTCAGCCGCGATCATCGCACTTGCTCTGGCCCATCTAGGTCATTGGGAAACCGCGATTTATGATGGGTCTTGGACCGAGTGGGCCTCCGATCCAGACAGTCCGATAGCCCGACAATGAAATCAGATACCCGTCTGCAGCATACCAAGGTTTCGCACAGGGCACACCAGACGGTGAACCCTCCGGTGGAAAAAGGCTCTTCCTTGTTGGTGAAAACCCGGGCCGAGCTCTACGGAACAGGAACCGTTTATGGACGGATGGGTTTGGGCGTTCAGCGTGAATTGGAAGCCGCACTTCGGACCCTCGAGAATGGCACTCATGCTCAGCTGACCGCCAACGGCCTGCAGGCCTGCGCCCTTGCTGTCGCATCAATCGCCCGTTCTGGCGACCATATCTTGATCGCCGATAACCTTTATGGTCCCAACCGGCGCTTCTGCACCCGCAGACTTTCGGCCATGGGCATCACCGCGTCACGGTTCCCACCTAACCTAACACCTGACGCACTGGAACGCATGATCAAACCGGAAACACGGGCGATTGTTCTGGAATCTCCGGGGTCTCTCAGCTTTGAAATCACAGATACGCCGGCTGTTGTGAAGATGGCCGAGCGGTTTCAGATTACAACAATCCTGGACAATACATGGAGCGCCGGCGTTTTTCATCGACCGCTGGAGCTAGGTGTGGACCTGACCGTTCAGTCGCTGTCCAAATACGCCATTGGGCATGCCGACGCCATGGGGGGTGTGGTTGTTACACGAAGCGAGACCTTGGCGAAGAAATTGCAGGCCTGTGCAAATGACTGGGGACTTGGTCTTTCCGCGGACGATGCCTACCTCGCTCTTCGGGGGCTGCGGACCCTGCATAATCGCCTGCGTCAGCACGAGCGAAGTGGTCTCCAAATCGCCGATTGGCTGGCCAATCGACCGGAAATTGACTCTGTCCTGCATCCTGCCCGCTCCGACCATCCGCAACACCATCTCTGGAAACGCGATTTTACGGGCGCCTGCGGCTTGTTTGGCGCCATCTTACGCCCAGTGTCCGACGTCCAGCTGGATCGGTTTCTTGAGGCCCTGAAATTGTTCCGGATGGGCTTTTCGTGGGGGGGCTATGAAAGTCTTCTCATCCCCTCGGATGGTCAGCTTAAGCGCCTCAAAGAAGATCCAATCCTTCAAAAAGCGGGCCCCCTTCTGCGCCTACATGTGGGACTCGAAGATGTGGACGATCTTATGGCTGACCTCGGTGGCGCCTTCGATGTCATGGCTGCGAACGCCTAGGCCCCTTCGGCGGCTTTCGCCAAACGCTTCTGGGCCATCCGGTCGGCGACCTGGCTTGTCGGCAAGCCTGATGAGATCGCCTCGTCCATCACCCGGCCAAGCGTTTCGACCATGGTGTCGATTTTATTGTAGACCCAATCGAGCGAATAAGATCCCAGAATTTCTGCTGCCACGTTGATGATTCCGCCCCCATTGATGACATAATCCGGCGCATACAAGATCCCGGCATCGCGCACCCGTGCACCCATCTCTGGATCACTCAATTGGTTGTTCGCGCCGCCGGCAATCACCTTTGCCCTGAGACGCGGCAGGGTCGACTCATTAATGATGGCCCCGAGTGCATTGGGGGAAAAGATATCGGCATCGACATCATAGATTTCATCCGGAGCGACGATGGTGGCGCCATCCCGTGCTGACACCTCTTCCAATGCCCGACCGTCAATATCACTGATGATCAAGCGCGCGCCCGCCTCGGCCAGATGCTGGCACACATAACCACCGACCGAGCCCACGCCCTGAACCGCGACTGTACGGTTTGAGAGGTCATCTGTGCCAAAGGCTCGCATCGCAGCTTCCCGCAGCCCAAGAAAAACGCCCCGCGCGGTCAAAGGAGACGGATCTCCGCTAGCAGAAGCGCCATTGGTCAGTCCGGCAGCGTAGCCTGTCTGGCGGGCGGCAATCTGGATGTCTGCCGTATCGATCCCAACATCTTCCGCCGTAAAATAACGGCCCTGAAGACTTTCAACCGCGCGCCCCAACGCCTCAAACATCGCTTCAGACTTATCCCGCCTGGAGTTCCCCCAAATGACGGCTTTTCCGCCCCCGAACGGGATACCGGCCATGGCATTTTTGTAACTCATACCTCTGGACAAACGAAGCGCATCATTGAGCATCTCAGCCCCCGAAGCGTAATTCCACATTCGGGTTCCTCCGGCAGACGGCCCCAGAACGGTCGAATGGATTGCAATCAGGCAACGTAGCCCGCTTTTGGCATCAAAGAATTGATGGACATCTTCATGCTGGTCGAAGGATGGGTGGTCAAACATACCAAGTGACTCCTCGGCGCCTAACGCGCTCGTTTACCGGGACCTGAATGAGCGTCAACACATCCTTCCGTGTAGGACAATAAGACCTCAACTCTGTCGCACCGCATCCTGCACTCGCTGTTTCAACTCCGGCAAAACCTCTCGCTCAAACCATGGATTTTTCCTGAGCCAGGCTGTATTCCGCCAACTCGGATGCGGCAGGGGGATTATACCCCGCTTCAGAAAGAGACGCCAGTTCCGGACCGTTTCGGTCATAGACGCGGGCTTTCCAGCGCGAAGATGCCAAGCCTGTGCATAATGCCCTACCAAAAGGGTCAATTCGATCCTCGATAATTCTTTGAGGATTCGGGCCCGCCACGTATCGGCGCATATTCGCATTGGCGGACGATCAGCCCCAAACCGATCATACCCAGGGAAACAAAACCCCATGGGCACGATCGCTATGAGATCCGGATCATAAAATGAGTGTGGATCCATTCCAAGCCAGTCACGCAAACGTTTCCCAGATGGGTCCGTGAAGGGACGACCTGAACAGCTGGCCAGATTTCCCGGAGCCTGACTGGCCAGCAAAATTCGAGCTTTTGAACTCACCTGGAAAACCGGATGCGGGGGTCGAGCCATCTGGTCCGCACAAAGCCGACAGTCGCGAATTTGCTGAGACAGAAGCGAAAGACTAGACATGGACCCTCAGGGTCCGTTTTCTAGTCGAACCCGGAGCAAGAGGCCATGTCAAAAACGCGCAGTTTCCATCTGATTCAACCTCAGGCAAAGGATCTGGGGGAAGGCTTCATCGTCAGACGCGCTTTGCCGGCGCCCAAAACAAGAATGGTGGGCCCTTTCATCTTTTTTGATCACTTCGGACCGGTGGAGCACCGTCCCGGTCAGGGATTGGATGTCCGGCCTCATCCCCATATAGGCTTGTCCACGGTCACATATCTCTTTGAAGGCGCCATCCAGCACAGAGACATGCTCGGTCATGATTTGGTGATCCGCCCCGGCGCTGTGAACTGGATGACCGCTGGGCGTGGCATCTGTCACTCCGAGCGCACTCCCGATACGGAGAGACGAACAGGTCAAACCCTACACGGAATTCAGTCCTGGGTCGCATTGCCAAAATCGTTTGCAGAAGCTGCGCCGGATTTCAGTCACCATGCCGCGGAGACTCTACCCAGCTTCGATGTCGGCAGGACACATTTAACCCTGCTGGCCGGGCAAGGTTTCGGTCGCGTCTCCCCTGTTCAGTTCCCTTGGCCAATCTGGTACCTCACCGGTAGCGCTGGCGATGATACCAATCTACTCGTCACCGCTGATGAAGCGGAAGAACGCGCTGTCTACCTTGTCTCCGGGCAGGGAATGCTGGATGGCACACCGCTGCAGGCCTCAGACATGGCAGTCCTCGCTGTCGGTCAGGACGCGGAAATCTCATTTGCCGCCGGGTCCAGATTCATGCTGCTCGGCGGCAAGGCCATTGATGGCTCCAGGCGGATTGATTGGAACTTCGTAGCAAAAGATCCCGCGCGCATCGCCAAGGCAAAAGCAGACTGGGAGAGCTCCATCCAAGGCGGCTGGCAAAATACACCTTTCCGCCTGCCTCCCGGAGAAGTGGAGTACATCCCCTTGCCGGATTAGGGTCCCGCCTCCCATTCGCGGCACCTGTTGTCGTGGCAGGCCTCATGTGCCAGACCGCTCTGAGACTGCTTAATGGAGTTCACTATGCGCAAATGTCTGACCCTACTGATCGCCTGCACCTTTGCCATGGCCTGCGACCACAGACCAGAATCCCTCTCGCCGAGCCCTGCAGCCGAAACCAATGCGGCACCCTTCACAGACTTGCCCCACCCCCTGCCAATGAGCACCAGTCCCGGCCTCACAGAAACGGACCTTCGTACCCGGATCCGCATTCTCGCCGATGACGCTTTTCAGGGACGAGCCCCGGGCACGGAGATTGGCGAGCGGACAGCTGACTGGATCGCAGCAGAGCTAGAGCGGATTGGCGTGACCCCCGCCGGGTCCCATGATGACTGGTACCAGACAGTATCCATGACGGAACAAACCCTTGATCCTGTTGCCTCAGAGTTTCGTATTTCAACTGGCCCCATGCTGGAGGGTGAACCCCTTTCGCTGGGTGAGGACCTTGTGATGTGGACAAAGCAGCAGGGCTCCAGCGAGCTTCAATTAACCGAGTCAGAGCTGGTCTTTGTTGGTTATGGGATCGTTGCGCCGGAATATGATTGGGATGACTATGCCGGTCTCGACGTGACCGGAAAAACAGTGGTCATGCTTGTAAATGATCCGGGATATGCGCGGGGGGATAACCTCTTCAAGGGACGCGCGATGACCTATTATGGCCGCTGGACCTACAAATATGAAGAAGCCACCCGCCAAGGTGCTGCGGGCGCTCTGATCATCCACGAAACCGCCCCAGCCGCTTATGGCTGGAACGTTGTCGAAAATTCATGGAGCGGTCCCCAGGCCTCCCTTATTCTGGAGGACGAAGGATCCCACAGGCCGATCGTTGAAGGTTGGCTCAGTTATAACGCCGCTGAGGAGCTGTTCGCGACAGCTGGTCTGGATCTGGAGCGGCTGAAAGAAGCCGCTGCACGACCTGGGTTCAGGCCTGTCGACATGGGGGAATTGACCGCCTCAGCCAATTTGGTCCAAGACATCGCGATTAAATCATCACGCAATGTTCTTGGCCAACTCATCGGATCCCAAAGGCCGGACGAGTACGTTCTTGTCACAGCCCACTGGGACCATTTAGGCAAGAAAACGGCTCAGAGGACAGGCGGGAGAACCGAAGACTTCTATCGAGACCAGATCTATAATGGGGCTGTGGACAATGCGACCGGTACCTCGGCCTTGCTGGAAATTGCAGAAGCACTGGCCGCCACCCCTCTAGAACGCAGTGTCTTATTTCTTGCACCCACACTGGAAGAATCGGGTCTTCTCGGATCCGCCTATTACGCCGAGCATCCAACCATTCCCTTAACGAGCATCGTGGCGGGTCTGAATATCGATGGCCTGATCCCATTGGGGCCGACACATGATATGGTGGTGGTGGGCTATGGCAGTTCCGAATTAGAGGAGATTCTGGAGGACGTTCTCTCCCAAAAAGGACGCCATATTGTTCCCGATCAAAAACCAGAGGCCGGTTACTTCTATCGCTCAGACCATATTTCCCTCGCCAAAAAGGGAGTCCCCATGCTCTATCCAGACAATGGTATTGATGCACGGGATGGCGGTGTGGCTGCGGGCGATGCAGCAACGCTCGCCTATCGGGCGCAAGCCTATCACAAGCCGATGGACGAATATGATGATGACTGGGATCTCAGTGGCATGATCGAGGACATCTCCGCCATGCATGACGTCGTCCGGCATTTGGCCATGACCGATGCCTGGCCAACCTGGTACCCCGGCAACGAATTCGAGGCGGTGAGACAAAATTCTCTCGCAGATGCCAGGCGTTAGAAATGCTGTCTTATCAACATGGTTATCATGCCGGCAATCGAGCGGATGTCCTGAAGCACGCTGTGTTGCATGCCGTGTTGAGCCAACAGGCCCGTCAGGGAACTCCTGTGCTGTATGTGGAAACCCATGCCGCCAGAGGGCGCTACGACCTCAGGGGCGATCAGGCTCTCAAAACGGGGGAAGCGAAAGACGGCGTGCTGGCGTTTCCTCCACCGCCGCAGGCGCCAAAAGCGCTTCAAGCATGGCTGAAACAGATCAGGACAGACCTGCCACATCATTATCCTGGATCTCCTGCCCTGGCGGTGTCGCTGCTTGGCCTCCAAAGTCGTTTCGTTTTTTTCGAGCGTCACAAGCAGGAATTTACCGCCCTGGAAAAGGCCCTGCTGCCGGATGACCGAGTTCAGACCCTGCAGCAGGATGGCTATCGCGGGGCGCTTCGCCTGCAGCCGCGAAACCGCGAGAGCATGCTTCTCCTGATCGACCCGAGCTATGAAACGATAAGCGATATGGAGCACCTTGCAGCGTGGGTGCCTCGCGCCCTGCGCAAATGGCCCCAAGCCAAGCTGTTGATCTGGCTGCCCCTGTTCGCCGACGGGCGAGAAGAAGAGCTGGGCGCTTTCCTGGGCAGTCTGGACGAGGGCTTTATCGCCGGCACCCGCTGGTCCCGCGCAGAGACCGACCCAAGCGCACTGGAAGGGTCCGCTATGATTGGGCTGCGTATTGGCGGTGCCGCGGCCAGGCAATCTTTTGCCATTGCGGCTCAACTCGATGCGTGGTGGGGAACACCCTGAAAATCACGCTGCTTCCTCATCTGCCTTCGCTCCCGGGATGGGACGATCGCCGAGCTGATTCATGCAGGCCGTTTTCGGCAGGACAACGGTCGCCGTGGTCCCGACGCCCAGTCGGCTCTTCAGGACGACGTCGCCATTGTGAAGGCGGGCCAAATGGCGACACAGCGTAAGCCCGAGGCCTGTCCCACCATATTCGACCCATCCCGGTCGGTCGATTTGATAGAAGGCCTCAAAGACCTGCTCAAGCTCAGACTCTGGGATCCCTGCTCCAAAATCTCGGATAGAGATAAACGGATGTCCCTCGCGGCTCCTCGCGACCCGCACTATGATCCTCGGGTCCTCTCCACGGTTCCGGATGGCGTTGCTGAGGAGATTCATGACAATGCGCCGGCAGACGGCTTCATCAACCCGCAGGCTGGAAAGCTCTGGTGCGATCTGAATATCGAAATCCCTGGTAGATCCCAGCTGGGCAAAGCTAGCGGCCAGACTCACCGTCCGGTCCAGAAGATCGTGAACATCCACCGGAGCTGGATCCAGTAAGAACTTGTCCAGCCCAAGCTTGGAATAATCGATAATATCATCAATGAGGTTCAGCAGGTGCGCACTGCTCTGCTTGATGCTGTCAGAATACTCAGCCACGTCCGCCCGGCTCAGTTCTACGCGAGAGTCGCTCGCCATGAGACGTGAAAAACCGAGTATAATATTCAACGGCGACCGTAATTCATGACTCATCGTGGACAGGAACCGGCTTTTGGCCGCGTCGGCCTCCTCAGCCTCCTTGCGGGCTTCCACGAGTTCGCGTTCCCGCATCTTCAGGTCTGTGACATCGGTATGGACCACCACGTAGCCGTGATCCGGTGTCGGATACCGGGCCTGCATCAGCCAACGTCCGCTTTGTTTAATCGTCACCGACCCGAACGTCATACTCTCCGAGTCGGGTTGCCGGATTTCATCCCCAATCAGCTGGATGTGTTTCGAATTCGCCAGGATGCGCCGGTCATTCTTATCAAAGAAGGCAAAAGCGTCGCGGGTGGACTCAATCGCATCAAGCATTTGCTGCCGCGCGGTCTCGGCCTCAACTTCCCTGCGGATCATTTCCCGGACATGGTGAGCGTTTCGCGTGGCGCCCACCACGACAGCGAAAATCAGCGCTGTCGTCAGAACGCTGATGGAAACGGAATAGGGAGACGTGCCCAAAGCGTTCGCGAGGAACAAGGGCGGAATCGCGCCGAACAGGAAGCGAACCGAAATCCGGCAGACCGGCCCAAGAATGGCGACCGTGCCTGCACTCATTCCCGCAATCACAAAATTCAAGAACAGGTTCGAGAGGTGGCTCGGATCATCAAAAACAAAGGGTAGGACACCCCACAAAGCGCCTAGGAAAATCGCGCTGCGTTCGGCTTTGCGGAGCAGCTTGCCGGAGACTTTGTCGGGCGTGCGGCCCCGATTGAGACGACGGCCAGCAAGGAGCTGCACGCCGCAAAAACCACAGATCAGAGTGTACCACAAGACGATCCGCCAAAATTCGACGACAGCAAGATAGGACAGGGCAACCGCCGTGGCATTGGCAAAATTGACCAAAGCCATGGGGATCATCAGACGAACGAACTGGGTCTGCATCTCGCGCAACATTTTCGCATCGACAAGGGTCGATGCGGGCTGCAGCGGCATCAGCAGATCACGAAGGCTCTGAAGGGTGGAGAATTTCGCCTGCATCAAAAACCGTTAACACGAATCGGTTAATCAGACGGGCAGGACAAAGCGCAGACTTTTTAGCGTGACGGCAACCTTGTGTTAACCCTTTGAACACTTGGGTCATTCTGGCGACGAGAGGCAGTTCAGGCGGCCATGATGAAGATCCGGATCGGAATTGTTGGAGGCGGTGCCGCCGGCCTCAGCCTCGCGCGGTTCCTGTCGGAGGACCCGGCCCTCGCGGTGACCGTTTTCGAAGCAAGCCCGGAACCTGGAGGGAAATCCCATACCCTTGAGCGGGGGGCAACCCGGGTGGAAATGGGCACCTGCTATACAACCACGGGGCACAAAACGGTCCTGCGCTGGATGCGCGAACTCGGAATTGGGCTGCGTCCGGTTCTGCAAATCAAATTCGACGGGGCCAAGTTCGAGGATTTCGTCAAGGCAGGTGACGGGCCGCCGACCAGCGTTCAGATCCTGACCTACCTGATCCGCCGAAGAGCCGTGCTAAAAGCCCTGGAGGCCGAGTCACCCGAGCCATGGGCCTTGGAGGAGGCTGCCATGCCAATCTCCGCCTGGCTGGACAAGTACCGCCTGCCCAAGATCTTTCGCCTGTTCCTGCGCGGCTTCACCAATATGGGATACGGCTTTCTGGACACCTCCCCCACCCTGCATGTGCTGCGCTGGATGGACTGGCACCTGATCTGGTCGGGTCTGCGCAAGAAGCTGCAAATGCCCCGGCAGGGCTGGAGCGAATTCTGGCGCCGCCTCGCCGCGGACCTCGATGTCCGCCTGAACATGCCGGTCAGCGCCATAGAGCGCCAGGACGGCCAGGCGGTGATCACCACGGCAGACCAGTCGCGCCATGTCTTCGATCATATTGTGTGCGCCATTCCGATTGATGATTTCAACCGCCTGACAACGCCAACGCCGGATGAGGCCCAAGTCGCCGGGGCCATTCGCTGGAACAGCTACACCACAACCCTGTTTGCAACCGATGAGTGGTTTACAGACCACCATATTCAGAGCTTCAGTTCCGCCCTGATCCCGGGCGCCCCCATCGGCCGGATCCTGTCGGCACGCTATGATGGCCATGCCCCGGACCTCGGCGGCCATATCTACCTTTCCGGGCAGTTTTCTGGCGCCTATAATCCGGATGAGATGAAGGAATTGCTGGTCAAGGACATGCAGGACCGCGGTGTGACAGTGACCAATATCATCTACCAGAAAACGTGGAAGTACCATGCCGAGTACGCCCCTGATGCGATCCGGGGGGGCCTTGTCGGCCAGCTCCGTGACATGCAGGGGGACCAGCAGACCTGGTATACGGGCGCGACTTTCTCACATGAATCGATCAACCATATCGTGAATTTCAATGAGCGCCTGGCCCGTCGGATGTTGCAGGCCATGCCGCCGCCGCACACGCTCGCCGCATGAATCTGTTCTTTCGCCTGCTGGTCGTCTATGTGCGGGCGCTCCTGTCCCGAGACAGACTGGACATGCTCGACGCCTCCCGCCTGCGCTATCAGGTCTGGCTGACCGACCAGGATATGTTCGCGCACATGACCAATAGCCGCTATATGTCGTTCGGCGATCTGGGCACCATCAATTACATCCTGCGCGCCGGCTTCTGGCCCGTTCTGAGGCGGCGCGGCTGGTTCCCGGTGATTTGTGCCCAGCAGGTTGTCATCACCCGCATGTTACGAACGCCCCAGAAATTCGACCTCGTGACCCGCATTGTCGGCTGGGATGAGACTTATGTGGCCATTGAGCACACCTATGAACGCCAGGAGGTCGTCCATGCCCGTCTTCGGGTCATTGCGCGCTTTGCCAGCCAGGATCGGACTGCCGTACTGACCGATGACGTCATGCGCGCCATGGCGTTCGACCACCAAAGCCCGCCCCTGCCAGCCCCCTTTCAGCAGCTGATCGCCGATATCCGGGCCAGTCGGGCCCAGGACAAACCCTAGCCCCGCCAAAACGACTCACGCAACGGGGCCGATCTGGCTTGCATTGGCGCCCACTTCGAGTCAAATTCTACTTATGGTAGAATTTGACTCGACTTCGTCTTATGCGTGCTTCACTGAGAGAGTCGGTTTTCAACTGGACGCGCTGCCCAAGGCTCTGGGCATTCTCCGGGAATTCAGTGCGGCCACAGATGGAGCGGTCAAGGATGCGTTCCTGAGGGCAGAAGTATGGGTGGCCCTCGATGAATGTGAGGAGGCTGTCGCTGTGCTGAGGGCGCTCCATGAAGCTGCGTCACAGGACAAAGGGCCACCAGCACCGACCACTCCCTCAGCCGGTTAGGGCCTTCATCCAGACCTGCATCGGCTTGGACGTGTCCTCTGCCGCGCCGACATCCCGCCAGGAAAAATGCGCGATCAGACCCGGCATGGGCCGGTATCCCCGTCGCCTCCAGAACTCATCGAGGGGCGTATAGCCTGCGGGACACGCCGGATGATCCGGCGGACGGCACACGGCACAAAAGCTCACCCGGCGATATCCCTGTTCCCGCGCCCATGCCTCTCTCAGATCAAAGAAACGATGCCCGACCCCCGTGCCCCGCCAGGCCGGCTCAAGGACCGACTCCCCAAAGTAAAACGTGGTTTCAAGATCAATACCGGCCGCCTCCAAGGGGGCGGAGAACTCTTCATGGTGCCCCTTAAGAGCGGATCCGGTGGCGCAGCCTACCAGACTGTCGCCGGAAAAAGCGCCAATGATCACCGCATCCGCCGCCTCTGCGAAGTGCTGGAGGTAGGACCGCTCATATTCAAGGTCCCCCTCATACAGATATGGAAAAGCGCGAAACACCGAGATCCGCAAACGGGCCAGATCCCCCAGCCGGGCGTCCAGAGCCGCCCCGGTCAGGCGGCGTAAATCCAGAGGCGTTGTTGCCTTGACCATCCCGCCAGTCTGCCACCGCACGGTTGTCCCGCCAAGGTCCCGCGCAAAATGGCCCCCCGAGACCCAAAAGCCCGCCAGACCATGGTCCGGCGGGCTCGTCTCGTTCGGGCGATGAGCTCGCCGTCAGCTGTCCGACCATCTGAGCACATAGGCCGTGCTGTAGGAGGGCTCGGTGCAGGTCGCAATCTCATCAAAAGTGGCCTGCACATCCCCGCCGGTTTCCGCCCACGCGGCGCCACCTGCAGCCGCACCGTCCGCGGTCTGATGAATATTCTTCCAGAGATAATCGAACTGGTCCGTTTCGAAGTCTGGAACCTCGATCGCAAAGGCGTAACCGGTCTCCATACCCTCCAGACTGGCGAGCCACGGGACATAGCTGCCGGAGATGGCCGCTGAGAGCTCTTCCCATCCTTGCCCGTCATTGAAGCTGCAGAACAGCGCCCCGACCGCATAGGGCGTCTGGTCCGGCCCGACAGAGGGGCTCATCGCCGGTGTCGGCAGCTCACCCGGGTCAAACCGGTAGAACCCATAGGCATTGTCACCATAGGTCTCCCCAACGGGCTCGATCACGCCGGGGTGCGCACTTGCCAGACGGTCCTCCGTCCCGGCCTCGGCATACCGCGCCCAGGCCTCGTTGCGAGCGGCCTTATTCGGGAAGGCATTGACCCAGAGTCCGTCCCAGTTGTCATTCTCCTGCGTTGGCAGATAGGCAAAGGCACTAATGGAACTGCCCTGGGCATCCATCTCGCCATTCCAGTCCGCGACAAAACCCGAAAAGGTTTCTGGTGAATTGTTTTCACCCGCATTCACCCAGACATATTCAATATAGCCCCCATAATTCTCGAGGCTTTCCGGAGACATCTCGGCCTCCTCGTGATGCCCTGCCGCGGCCGTCAGGGCCAAGCCAACCGCCGCCGCTGTGCTGGCCATCAGGCGTGCTGTAAAGTGTGTCATGTTTTCCCCCATTCTGAAGATCCAAAGATGTACTCTTACGCATCAAAAGACATGGCATGAGTGATGTCATTTATTATCAACGTCAAGCAGACACACGGGTTCTGTTTTAAAATATTAGACGCAGTATAGATTTCATCAGATTTTTTCTTTTAAGATCCGATCATTACAGATTCGATTGAGATTATAAATTTTTCATGACAGAGCCCGGGGACCGGACAGAACGCCAGATGTCGTCAGGCAGCTTCGAGGTGAGGTGAGCGAGGTCTCAGGGCCCCACGCGCCGGGTCAGGCGGCGTCCCGCTCAGCCTGATCAACCACATCAAGCGGCAGCCGGAATCCCCCGCGCTCGACAACCCAGGTCTGGACCACATCGTCGAGGCGCAGATCGCGATACAGGTGGGGAAACAAGCCTGGTCGCCCCCCCGCTGGAACAGGTGCTTCCCAGTGCAGGTCAGCTGACAGGCTGTCCGGACAGATCTCGACCAGGACGACACGCGCTGCATCACCAAAGTATCGCTGAAGGGTGCCCGCCAGTTGGGTGGCGCCGGACAGGTGAACAAATCCGTCCGCCTCATCGAGCGGGGTTTTCAATGACCGCGACTGTTGGGCCTCGTCCCATTCCTGGGGGGTCAGGATCTTGTAGACCGGGGAGCAAGGGGAGGAGGATGGCGCCATGCCTGACCTTGGACCAGCTCATACGCCGAAAGTAAATGGAAAAACCACCCCTCAGATCGCGGTGTCGTCCGCGACCTCGTCCTGACCGCCAACCGCCCCGTCCCCAAGTGCGATTTCGATCTGTTCATGCAGTTTCAGGAGGTGGCCTTTCTCGGCCTTGACGAGGGATCCGATATCCCCGGTCTCCAGACGCGCCTCGATCTCTTTGACAATGTCCTGCTTGAACAGGATCCGCTCGCCAGTCTTGGTCAGCTCCCGGCGCCGCGTATAGGGCAGGCCCAGATCTCGGGCCTTCGCCGACAGCTGCCGGGCGGTCACTCCAGCTCGCCGGAACATGTCCATCCGGGCCAGCTCACAGCAGATGAAGTAATTGAGCGGCCCCTGCTGGGCCCGGGTCACCAACATATCAATCATGGCCGGGCTGTACTTGGGCGTGCGTCCTTTGCTTTCCATGGTCCCCGTTTAACTTTAATTCCTGAAATGAATATATTTTCACTACGAAGAATATTTTCACTCTCCGAACAGGTAGCTAGGATTGCAAGAATCATTTTTGGCCTTTGGGAAAAATCACCCCGTATTCGCCCCAAAAAAAAAGATCAAAATCCGCACGTTAACGGGGGTTTTCGACCTGAAGTTGTAACGTGTGTAGCCCATGCGACCGGCCTGTCCCCCCGGTCTCCCGGATCACGAATCGACGTGTCGTATCCTAAACAGTAAGACAAGCGGCCCGGCGGGGCGCGGCCTGCGCCTTTGCGGTCGTTAACGACATTTGGCTGGGTGTCTGGTGGGCGGTAACGGGCTCGAACCGCTGACCCTCTCGGTGTAAACGAGATGCTCTACCAACTGAGCTAACCGCCCTGACGCGCCCCATTTGGGCCACTCTGCGCCGAAAAGCAAGATGGGACCTGACACAAATCTGCAGCACGCCCCAATCACCCTGCCCGATCTGGCCTAGTGGCGGATCGGCTCCCCGCCCTGCGGTGTTCCCGGACGCCCTGACAGGGTTTCAGCAAGAGCGTCTTCATCAGCCTGCGACCACTCAATGGGCACCAGCGGACGGGTCAGCGCCCGGGCCAGAACCTCGGTGATGTCCGAGACGGGGACAATGGTCAGGGCGGCCTTCACATTGTCCGGGATGTCGGCCAGGTCTTTCTCATTTTCCTGCGGAATCAGAACGGTCTTGATGCCACCCCGCAGCGCGGCGAGGAGTTTTTCCTTCAGCCCGCCAATCGGGAGCACCCGTCCCCGCAGAGAAATTTCCCCGGTCATCGCCACGTCACGACGCACCGGGGTCCCGGTCAGCAGGGACACGATGGCGGTGGTCATGGCGGTCCCGGCACTTGGACCATCCTTGGGGGTGGCCCCATCGGGAACATGAACATGGATATCAGAGGTATTGAACACGGTGGGCTTAATCCCCAGCATGACCGCGCGCGACCGGACCAGCGAACTGGCCGCCGAGATCGATTCCTTCATCACATCGCGCAGATTGCCGGTGACCTTGGTCTGGCCCCGGCCGGGCATGGAAACAGCCTCGATGGTCAGCAGGTCTCCGCCGACCTCGGTCCAGGCCAGCCCGGTCACGGCGCCGATCTGGTCCTCATCATCGGCCAGGCCGAAGCGGAACTTCCGCACACCGGCAAAGGTGGCCAGCGTCTCGCCGCTGACGGAGACCTGCTCCACACCATCCTCGGCGAGCTTGCGAACGGCCTTTCGGGCAAGCCGGGCCAGCTCTCTCTCCAGAGAGCGCACCCCGGCTTCCCGGGTGTAATAGCGTAACAGGTCCCGGATCGCGCTGTCGTCAACGATCCACTCCGACTCCGTCAGCCCGTGATCACTCCTGATCTTGGGCAGCAGGTGGCGTTTGGCGATCTCCAGCTTTTCATCCTCGGTATAGCCGGCAATCCGGATAATCTCCATGCGGTCCAACAGGGGCTGGGGCATGTTGAGGCTGTTGGCCGTTGTCACGAACATGATGTCGGACAGGTCATAGTCGACCTCGAGATAATGGTCATTGAAGGTCGAGTTCTGGGCCGGGTCGAGCACCTCAAGCAGCGCCGCCGAAGGGTCGCCTCTGTGGTCCATGCCCATCTTGTCAATTTCGTCCAGCAGGAAGAGCGGGTTGCCGGTCTTCGCCTTTTTCAGGCTCTGGATCACGCGGCCGGGCATGGAGCCGATATAGGTCCGGCGGTGACCGCGGATCTCGCTCTCATCCCGAACCCCGCCAAGCGACACGCGCACAAAGTCCCGGCCCGTGGCTTCGGCGATCGATTTGCCGAGAGAGGTCTTGCCGACCCCGGGCGGGCCGACCAGGCACAGAATGGGGCCGCGGAGCTTGTTGGTCCGCTTCTGCACGGCCAGATATTCGAGAATGCGCTCCTTAACCTTCTCAAGCCCGTAATGATCGTCATTGAGCTGCGCTTCCGCCGCGGCGAGATCGGTGGAAATGTCCTTGCGCTTGTCCCAGGGCAGCGCGAGCAGCCAGTCGAGATAGTTGCGAACGACGGTCGACTCTGCCGACATGGGGCTCATCTGGCGAAGTTTCCGGACCTCCTGCTCCGCTTTGGTGCGGGCCTCTTCTGACAGCCCCGTCTCCCGGATCTTCTCCTCGAGTTCGGCAACCTCGTCGCGCTCCTCGCCCTGATCCCCCAGCTCCCGCTGGATCGCCTTCATCTGCTCGTTGAGATAATATTCGCGCTGGGACTTTTCCATCTGACGCTTGACGCGGTTTTTGATCTTCCGCTCCATCTGCATCATCCCCATCTCGCCCTCCATGAGCGACAGGATCTTTTCCAGCCGCTCCCGGGCATCGGGCATTTCCAGAAGGTCCTGCTTTTCCGACAGCTTCACCTGGAGTTGCGATGCAATGGCGTCGGCCAGCTTTCCGGCCTCGACAATCTCTGCGATCGTGCTGACAGCTTCCGGCGGAATCTTGCGATTGAGCTTGGCATATTGCTCGAACTGCTCATTCGCCGCCCGCATCAGCGCCTCAACCTCATCGCTCTGGACGGGCTGCGGGTCGATCAGGCTGACCTGCGCGGTGTAGTGGTCTCCCTCATCGCTGAGGTCCTCCACCCGGGCCCGGGCCGTTCCTTCAACCAGAACCTTGACCGTGCCATCGGGCAGTTTGAGCAATTGGAGAATGGAAGCCACGGTTCCAATCCGGTGAACATCCTCGCGGCCCGGCTCGTCAATCGAGGGGTCCTTCTGGGCCACGAGCATAATCTCGTTCTGCCCCTCATCCACCATATCCAGAGCGCGCACCGATTTGTCCCGCCCGACGAACAGCGGGGCAACCATATCGGGAAAGACAACAATATCCCGCAGCGGCAAGACCGGTAGCTTCAACTGGCTCATATCGCACTCCTTCTGGCCGGCCGATTGCCGGGGCGCCACCGCAGCCTATCCGAAACAGGACAGGGACGGCACCCCCTAGATGTGAGGTGCCCACGGGTCGAGTTCAACAGATAAAATCGAGGCTTTTACAGTGCCGGTGCGGCAGCCTAGGACGCTTCGCTTGGCTTAACCTGCTTTTCATGGACATAAAGCGGCGCCGCATTGCCGTCGACGACTTCGCCATTGACCACGACCTCGGACACACCACGCAAAGACGGCAGCTCGAACATGGTGTCGAGCAGGATCGATTCCATGATGGATCTCAGCCCCCGGGCGCCGGTCTTGCGGTCAATGGCCTTCTTCGCAACCGTTGCCAGAGCATCCGGGGTGAAGGTCAATTCGACATCCTCCATCTCAAACAGCTTCTGGTACTGCTTGACCAGAGCGTTTTTCGGCGCCGTCAGGATGGTCATCAGGGCATCCTCGTCGAGGTCCTCAAGCGTCGCGAGGACCGGCAGACGACCGATAAATTCCGGGATCAGGCCATAACGCTGCAAATCCTCCGGCTCGACGGTCCGCAGGATATCCCCGACACGACGCGCTTCCGGATCCTTGACGTCAGCCCCGAAGCCAATTGTGGTGGTTTCGCCGCGCGAGGAAATAATCCTGTCCAGACCGGCGAAAGCGCCCCCGCAGATAAACAGGATATTGGTTGTATCCACCTGCAGGAATTCCTGCTGGGGATGCTTGCGTCCCCCCTGCGGCGGAACCGCGGCCACGGTCCCCTCCATCAGCTTGAGCAAAGCCTGCTGCACGCCCTCACCGCTGACATCCCGCGTGATGGAGGGATTGTCAGACTTCCGGGAAATCTTGTCGATCTCGTCAATATACACGATGCCGCGCTGGGCACGCTCCACATTATAGTCCGACGCCTGAAGCAGCTTCAGGACGATATTTTCGACATCCTCCCCGACATAACCTGCCTCGGTCAGAGTGGTGGCATCCGCCATGGTGAAGGGCACATCAAGGACCCGCGCCAGGGTCTGGGCGAGGAGCGTCTTGCCACAACCGGTTGGCCCGATGAGCATGATGTTCGACTTCGCCAGTTCAACCCCGTCGGCACCGGCCGGATTGGCAAGGCGCTTATAATGATTGTGAACCGCCACCGAGAGAATGCGCTTGGCGTAGGGCTGCCCGATCACATAGTCATCAAGGACATCGCAGATTTCCTGCGGCGTAGGCACGCCTTCTTTCGCCTTGAAACCGGAGGCTTTATTCTCTTCGCGGATGATATCCATGCAGAGCTCGACGCATTCATCACAGATAAATACCGTCGGCCCGGCGATCAGTTTTTTCACTTCATGCTGGCTCTTACCGCAGAAGGAGCAGTAGAGCGTATTCTTGGTGTCACCAGATCCGTTTTGCTTGGCCATGGACCACCTCTATCAGACTTAGGGATTAACACGCCATTGATAACGTGTCCCTGTCAAACATTTCCTGGACGAAATTTCGGGATCGTCCTCCCCGCATTGACCCATTCGACCGCCCCTGAGGCTGGCCACGTCACGTCGGGCTGGCCCCGTTGCAAGACTCAGGCCGCTGTCTCTTCCTGCCGCCGTTCGAAGACCTGATCAATAATTCCGAAGGCACAGGCATCCTCTGCGGTCATAAATGTATCCCGGTCGAGCTTGGATTCGATTGTATCGTAATCCTGCCCGGTGTGCTTCACATAAATGTCGTTCAGCCGCTTCTTGAGTTCCATGATCTCTTCGGCGTGCCGCTCGATATCTTTGGCCACGCCGCTGTACCCGCCAGAGGGCTGGTGGACCATGATCCGGGCGTTTGGCAGGGCTGTGCGATGTCCGGCTTCGCCGGCGGCCAGAAGGAGGGATCCCATACTCGCGGCCTGCCCGATACAGACCGTCGTGATGGGGCAGCGGATGTACTGCATCGTGTCATAAATCGCGAGGCCCGCCGTGACATAGCCTCCCGGGCTGTTGATATACATGGCGATGTCTTTTTTGGGATTTTCTGATTCCAGGAAGAGGAGCTGCGCCGCCACCAGAGACGCGGTCGCATCGTCGATCGGCCCGGTGATGAAGATGATGCGTTCCTTCAGAAGCCGCGAAAAAATGTCGAAGGCCCGTTCTCCCCGGCTGGTCTGTTCAATCACCGTGGGAACAAGGTTCAGGTCAACGGGGCGCTGGTCAAACATAATGCGATCTCTCTGGGTTTGCAGATGCTGCCTCTGGCTTGGCAGACACTGTCATATTTGTCCATGCGCGAGGCTTGGCAAGCTGTGAAATGCTGCAGTCCGCACGCCAGACAAACAAACTGCCGGACCTCATTGCGAGATCCGGCAGCCCGTTTCACGAAGGTCCGTAACGTTAGACCTTGTAATACATGTCGAATTCGACCGGGTGCGGATGAAGCTGAAGGCGCTCCACCTCTTCCATCTTGAGATCGATGTAGGCGTCGATCTGGTCGCTATCGAAAACATTGCCCTTGGTCAGGAAGCCGCGATCGGCATCGAGGGCTTCCAGCGCTTCGCGAAGGGACCCACAGACCTGAGGGATGGCCTTGGCTTCCTCAGGCGGAAGATCATAGAGATCCTTGTCCATGGCATCACCAGGATGGATCTTGTTCTCAATCCCATCAAGGCCCGCCATCAGCAGCGCGGCGAACGCGAGGTAGGGGTTGGCGGTCGGATCCGGGAAGCGGGTTTCAATCCGCTTGGCCTTCTCACCAGAGCCGAACGGGATCCGGATCGACGCCGACCGGTTCCGCGCCGAATAAGCCAGCATGACAGGTGCCTCAAAGCCGGGGACCAGACGCTTGTAGGAATTGGTCGAGGCATTGGTCAGGGCGTTCAGGGCACGAGCGTGCTTGATCACGCCGCCAATGTAGTAAAGGCACATCTCAGACAGGCCGGCATACTGATCGCCTGCGAACATGGGCTTGCCGTTCGACCAGATGGACTGGTGCACGTGCATGCCCGAGCCGTTATCATTGAAATAGGGCTTCGGCATAAAGGTCGCTGTCTTGCCATAAGACGCCGCAACATTGTGGATCACGTATTTGTAAAGCTGGAGATTGTCCGCCATCGTCACCAGCGTGTTGAACTTCATGCCAAGTTCGTGCTGGGCCGGTGCCACTTCGTGGTGATGCTTTTCGGGCGCCAGACCAAGTTCTCCCATGACCGACAGCATCTCGGACCGCATGTCCTGTTCAGAGTCGATCGGCGGCACAGGGAAGTAGCCGCCTTTCGGGCCCGGCCGATGCCCCATATTCCCCATCTCGTAATCCCGGCCCGTATTGGCCGGCAGCTCGGTGGAGTCAAAAGAGTAGCCCGTTTTGTGCGGCTCTGTATTCCAGCGCACATCATCGAATACGAAGAACTCGGCTTCAGGGCCGAAAAAGGCCGTGTCGCCAACGCCGGTGGACTTCAGATAGGCTTCGGCCCGCTTGGCGGTGCCGCGCGGATCACGGTTGTATCCCTGTCCTGAGATCGGGTCGAGGATATCGCACATCACCGCCAGGGTGGTCTGCTGGAAAAACGGGTCGATCTTCGCCGTCGCCGTGTCCGGCTTGAGGAGCATGTCCGACTCATTAATGGCCTTCCAGCCCGCGACCGAAGAGCCATCAAACATCTGGCCGTCTTCAAAGAAATCGGCATCTACCATGGATTTGTCAAAGGTGACGTGCTGAAGCTTGCCCCGCGGGTCCGTGAACCGCAAGTCGACGAATTCCACGTCATGCTCGCTCATCATCTTTAGAATATCGTCGGCCATAAAGCCCTCCGTTGTGAAATTTGGTCTTTGTGAGTGGAGTTGGTGTTTCGGGTTTAAAGTGCACTTTCGCCGGTCTCACCGGTCCGGATTCGAACCGCCTCGCCGATGTCAGATACAAAAATCTTTCCGTCGCCAATCTTCCCGGTATGGGCCGCCTTGGTAATGGCCTCGATGGCGCCCTGAACGGCACCATCCGCAACGACCACCTCGACTTTCAGCTTGGGCAGGAAATCGACAACGTATTCGGCTCCCCGGTACAATTCTGTATGCCCACGCTGGCGCCCAAAACCTTTGGCCTCGACCACGGTCATCCCCTGAACGCCGACTTCGTGGAGGGCCTCTTTCACGTCATCCAGCTTGAAGGGCTTGATAATGGATTCGATTTTTTTCATGGCTTCGCCTTTTCTTTAATCGGTCTGTTTGGCGATGGAGATAAGCTGCCCTCCTGCCTGCGGTTAGTCCCAGCCGCAGCAAAAGCGTGACCGCCGTCCAACTTGCCCAAACCCTGTTCACATCTGCACAAAAACTACGCAAACGCCGGCTCAGAAAAACGTGACGCCGACGTCATTGTTCAAACCCAGCTTCCTTGCTAAACAGACCCCTGTCAAAGGAGGTTTTGCACATGACGCCGCGTGTCCCGTCTATCGACCCAGCCCGGCCAGGCCAGCCGATCCGCCCGTTCAAGGCATGGCACCACATGAAAAAGCTGCTGGCCGATAAAGAGGACACCGAACAGGTCTTTGAGATCATTCAGGCCCTAAACGGCGAATCGCTCAGGCGGGATTTCAAGCGCTTTCTTGCGTCACCCAACGGCCCTCAGCGTCTCACCGAACGTGCCAGCCTGCCTCCTCTTCTCGATGATCACGCGCCCCTGCTGGCACTGCCGGAGGGCAGTGTCGGGCGCGCTTATGTCGACTTTATGCGACGGGAGCAGCTGAGCGCGGCCGGACTGGTGGCGGAGAGCGAGAAACAACGTCGAAATCACCCCCAGTTTGACGACGATTTGTCATGGTATGGCGACCGCTTGCGTGACACCCACGACCTCAACCATGTTTTGACCGGATATGGACGGGACGCCCTGGGCGAAGGCGCTCTTCTGGCCTACACACATGCTCAGAATGGCGGACGCGGAATCTGGTTCATTGCGTCCATGGCCCGGCGGCGTATCGGCCGGCTCGCGCCCCCCGCCGCCAACATCGCCAAAGTGTTTGAGGAGGCCCGCAAGAACGGACGCGCTGCCCGCCGGATCCACGAGGAAAACGTGGAAGAGCTCCTCGCCGAACCCCTGGCCGAGGCACGGCAGCGTCTGAACATTCCAAAGCCCACAGCCTACAAGGCAGCTCTGGCCATTCTCGCGGACCTGTATCCTGACCCTCAGGCCGTGGCTGCATGATCATCTTCGTCCGACATGGTGAAGCCGCCGCAGGATGGGGGCATCACCGGGATCCGGGCCTGTCTGAAACCGGCCGGCTGCAGGCACAGGCCGTGGCCGAAACCCTGATCAAAGAGGCGCCCGAGTGCCTTCTGTCCAGCCCCATGTTGAGATGCCGCGAGACCGCGGCGCCGCTGGCCAGGCTCACCGGGCTGGATGTCACGATTGACGCTGATGTGAGCGAAATACCCACGCCGTCTGATGTCAGCGACCGGGTCGACTGGTTGCGCCAGCTCGTGTCCGGACAATGGACCGACGCCCCTGAGCTGGTTCTCGACTGGCACAGGCGCCTTCTGGCGCGGCTGAGCACCCTGCCTGAGCGCACGATCGTTTTTTCTCACTTCGTGGCGATAAACGCTGTCGTGGGCGATCTCGAAGCCTCGCCGGATGTGATGGTGTTCCGGCCGGATTATTGTTCATTGACCCGGCTCCAACAGACGCCGGGGGGGTTGGCGCTCATGTCCCGAGGAGCCGAGGCGGGCACTGCGATCTTATAACTGCACGGGACGCTGGCGCGTCAGTTAGAAACGGGGCCAACACGTCACCTACATTCTGGGTCCAACCTTGTGCAATTTCGCCTAAAAGGGGAAAAAGCCCAAAATCGGTTTGCACGGGCAGCGATGCGACAACTTTTCACACGCCAAATTTCTTAAAAATTAAAACAAATTTTTAGACACATTTTTTTATTTTCTATACTATACATTATAGTTTTTCGGCATTTTCAAACCCAACAAACGCGCGCAGAGCGCCTCATAGCATCCTTTTGAATATGTATTCATATGTTTTTTTATTTGTTTTTTGATCGTTTATTACACATCAAACAAAATAATTCTTCCTTTTATGTTAATAAGAAAATTTTCTTTCATTTCTCCTGTCAGGCGTGATGCATTGAAAATTTTTCCCCTCACAACATAGTCACTGTGCGACCCGATTTCTTTTCAGGTCGCAGAAGTCGATGGACGGTAAATAGGGGGTGACTATGAAACGCAGACAATTTTTGAAGTATGGTTCTGCTGCAATTTCAACAGTTGGCACGTTTTCATTTGTTGCACCGACTGCACAGGGTCAAAGAAGACCGACACAACGCTTTTCCTTAGCTGCCGTCGAAATCTTCGAAGAACTCATAGATGGCGAGGTCGTAATGTCTCTTGCCTATAAAGACCTTGAGTCCGGAAAGATCCGACCCGTATTGAAGGTTCAGGAAGGAGAAACGGTTGAGATTTTTCTAGAAAACCGAACCCGCCTGCCGGTCGGCTTTCAGCTCAGCGGTGTCGAGCGCGCAACCATACGAACGATCCGACCAGATCAAACCGATCACGTGACGTTCGACGCACCAACCGGCGGCACCTTCATCTA
>CAJXMY010000002.1 GCA_913056435.1 uncultured Hyphomonadaceae bacterium
CCCTCCGCCACGGTTCCATCTTCCGCAGCAAGTTCATCGAGATCGAACATCAGCTCGTCCTCATTCAGATCGAGGTCGTCGGACGCAACCGCTTCCCCTGCTCTGTCTGACGTCTTTCCAAGCTCACCGAGTGCGAGGAGCGCACGCTCTTCCTCGGTAAGATCCATTTCCTCACCCAGCGCATCTGCTGCCATTTCGGCCTCCATCTGCTCCAGCGCCTCGGGTTCAACCCAACCGACCTGAACACGGGCGCGCATGATGAAGAGCTGAGCGTCATCCTTGCGCATTTCGCCTTTCTTCAGAATACCATCCTGCCAAACCGGCTTTCCGTCCGGCCCATTTTCGCGCCATCCGGTCAGATCGTCCGGCACAAGACCGGCAACATCCTCGACGGATTTCACGTCATTCTCGCCAAGCTTGACGGCGAAGGCCGGGCTCATGCCGTCAAGGTCCATGACATCGTCCTCAACGCCAAGCTCAAGGCGCTGTGCGTTCAGCTGCTCGGCAAGCCGTTCGAGATATTCGCGGGCCCGTTCCTGGATCTCCGCGGCCACTTCCTCATCGAACCCTTCGATCTGCATAAAGTCTTCGGCCGCCACATAGGCGATCTCCTCGACCGTCTCAAACCCTTCAGAGGCCAGAAGCTGGGCCAGGGTCTCATCCGCATCAAGCGCCGTCATGAAGAGTTCTGTGCGCGCCTGGAACTCGCGCTGATAGCGCTCGGAATCGTCGCTTTCCGTCACGAGGTCGATCTGCCAGCCCGTCAGCTGGGACGCCAGACGAACATTCTGCCCGCGCCGGCCAATGGCCAGAGGGAACTGGTCGTCGGCCACGACAACTTCCACGCGATGCTCATCCTCGTCGAGGACAACTTTCGAGACCTCAGCGGGCTGCAGGGCGTTCACGATAAAGGTGGCATCGTCAAAGTTCCACGGGATAATATCGATTTTTTCCCCCGACAATTCACCCACAACAGCCTGTACACGGGCCCCCCGCATGCCCACACAGGCGCCAACAGGGTCGATTGAACTGTCATTGGAGAACACCCCGATCTTGGCTCTTGAGCCCGGATCACGGGAGCAGGACTTGATCTCGATCACACCCTCATAAACTTCCGGAACCTCTGCGGCGAAGAGCTTGATCATGAAGTCGGGATGTGCCCGCGACAGGAAAATCTGCGGTCCTTTGACCTCCCGGCTGACCTTGTACAGATAGGCGCGGACCCGGTCATTGGGCTGGAAATTCTCCCGCGGAATACCGTCATTGCGGCGGATGATGCCTTCCGCGCGCCCAAGATCGACAATCACATGGCCGTATTCAACACGCTTCACGATGCCATTGATGATTTCGCCTTCGCGGTCCTTGTATTCATTGAACTGGCGTTCGCGTTCCGCATCGCGGACCTTCTGCATGATGACCTGCTTTGCGGTCTGGGCCGCGACACGTCCAAAATCAAAGGGCGGAAGCTCTTCCTTGATCTCGTCGCCGACCTCCAGCGAGGCATCGATCTTCTTGGCGTCGCTCAGTGCGATCTGAACCGCCGGCTCGTCCAGTTCCTCATCGGCAATGACCGTCTGGACACGCCAGAGGCTCTGTTCCCCGGTCTCATGATCAATCACAGCGCGAATGTCATGTTCCTGACCATAACGGGACTTGGCCGCACGCTGTATGGCCTCCTCCATCGCTTCGATAACGATCGCGCGGTCAATGGCCTTTTCCTCCGCAACCGCTTTCGCGATCTGCATGATTTCAAGCCGGTTTGCTGAAACGCCAACAGTGCTCATGGCCTCAGGCTCCACTTTCTGGGTTCGGGTTAAAGGGGTCAGTTTCGTCATCTTCTGACTCGAAACCGTCAAAATCAGGGTCGCCCGGCTGAGGCGGGAGTCCCCCGACCTTCTGGGCTGCCTCAATCAGGTCGTCGGTCAGGATCAGGCTGGCCTTTGTCATTTCGTGCAGACTGGCAACCAGGGCGCTATCATCACCCAGAAGGAGCGTTATACCGTCCTCATCTTCTTTTTCGATCACGCCCTGGAAGCGCCGGCGCCCGTCGACGGGCATGGCCAGCTCGACTTTGGCGAGGTGCCCGACCCAGCGGGCGAAATCTCCCGGGCGGGTCAGCGGTCGGTCGATCCCCGGCGTGGACACTTCGAGGCGATACGGATCGCTGATGGGGTCTTCGGCATCCATGATGGCCGAGAACTGTCTCGAGAAGACGGCACAGTCTTCCACATCGCTGGGCGCCCCGCCTTCCCGATCAATCATGATCTGCAAGACCGGCCGCTTCCCGCCCATGATCCGCACACGCACGATCTCGAGGCCGAGCTCGCTGGCAAGCGGCTCGGACAATTTGAGAATGCTTTGCTCCTGAATGGATGCGGCAATCAAGGGACAGACCTTCGGACAAAGAAAAGCGGCGGCTCCTTCCGGAACCGCCGCCGATAAACTTTCGACTTGGCCGCTTCTTACGCCCAAAACGGTGAAGAGTCTAGAGCAGCTTCAGATCCACTGCAGATGTCTTGTTACGGCGTTCGTCGTGATAAAGCTCATATTCGATCGGCTGGTCGTCGGCGAGACCCTTGAGACCCGAACGCTCAACGGCAGAAATGTGCACGAACACATCTTTTCCGCCCTCGTCGGGAACGATGAAACCAAATCCTTTTGTGGCATTGAACCACTTTACTTTTCCGGTCGCCATTGGCGAAACCCTTTCAATTCTTTATGCCCCCGCGCTGTGTCTGCCCAATGCAGAGCTACGGGCTCTCGATTACGGGGGGGTTCGTCACTCTAGGACACCAAAGGCGGGGTTCTGTCGGGGCAGACCTGCCGTATTCGAGACCTGTTACAGCCACATGAAGACGCTTACGTCAAGCAATTCAGGCAGGGCTCAGCAGCGCTCAAAGTCATACCAGACAGGCGCGATATCCCCAATATTCTTACGCTCATAACGGGTTGCAATGTGATCCATCGGGCGCTCGCGCCAGTTGTGAGCCTTTTGCGCCGTCCATTTGAAGCCGGTATGATTGACGAAGTGAACGAGCGCCTCATCGGCATAGTCGCGGACATCTGTGGCAAAGCGGACCTGACCGCCGGGGCGGACAATCCGGGCCAGCAGATCAAGGAAGTCAGGCTGAACAAGGCGCCGCTTGCGATGGCGCGCCTTGGGCCAGGGGTCGGGAAATAGGATAAAGACCCGGTCAAGGCTGGCTGGGCAGAGCCGCTCGGCCAGCCCCCGTGCATCCTCGTCCCAGACAAATAGATTCGACACGCCGTGATCGTCGATGAGGCCAAGGCATTTGGCGAGGCCTTCCTGAAAAACCTCGCTTGCGAGCAGGGTCACGTCGGGCCTTCTCAGCGCCTGCCCGACAGGGTGCTCACCTCCTCCAAACCCTATCTCGAACCAGACTTCACCTCCGCCCGGTCTCAGGTCACGCGGATCCAGAAGCCCGGTGTCCGGCACGGGGACACGCCGCTGCGGCAGCAGCGTCTCCATTAGATGGATCTGGCGTGCCGACAAGGGCCGGCCACCGCGCCGTCCAAATGATTTCAGGGCAGGATGTTGAAGGTCTGACACAGCTTCTTCCTTTGCCGGGTCCCGGCCCGGCCTGTTGGTGAAGGCGGTCTAACCAAGCCGGACCCCTCTGCAAAGACCCCCATTCCACAGGAGGGGACCGGGACGCGGACCCGACGGCAAGCCAGAACCGCTCTTGCCGAAACGGAGCCGCAGGTCCATGTGTGGCGCCCGTTCATGCTGGAAGAGATCCATGACACACAGCTCTAAAGGCCAGGACACGCTGCCGATGCCGATCTGGGAGTTCGTGCCCATGATCGCCAGCCTGATGGCCCTCAATGCGCTGGCAATCGATATCATGCTGCCCGCGCTGAGTGAGATCTCCAGCCATTATTCGCTGCAGGAAGCCAATGATCAGCAATGGGTGATCTTCGCCTACATCTTTGGCTTCGGCATCCCGCAGCTCTTCTTTGGCCCAATTTCGGATCGATATGGCCGCAAGGGTCTGCTCCAGCTGTGTATTCTTGGCTATATACTGGCCGGACTTTTCTGCATGATGACATCCGCCTTTAGTGTCCTGCTGGCCATGCGTTTCCTGCAGGGGGTCTTTGCCGCCGGCGTGCGCGTGATTGCCGCTGCCATCGTCCGCGATCTCATGGCCGGCCGCGCCATGGCGCGGGTCATGTCGCTGGTCATGACGGTGTTCATGGCCGTTCCCATCTTCGCCCCGACCATCGGCGCCGCCATCCTGCTGGTGGCCCCCTGGCAATGGACTTTCGGCGTCTTGTGTGTGGGCGGATTGATGCTGCTGGTCTGGGTCCAGATCCGGCTGCCAGAAACCCAGCCAGAAGAGGCCAGACAGCCCTTGTCAGTGCGCCAGACCAGCCTGGCTTACAGGCAGGTCCTGACAACCCGGGAGACACTTGGCTACATGTCAGCCAGCGGAGTCATTTTCGGGTCTCTGTTTGCCTTTATCGCTGCCTCGGAACAGATTTTCAGGGGAGTCTTCGATAAGGGCGAAAGCTTCGCCCTGTGGTTCGCGGGCATTGCCGCCAGTCTCGCCGTCGCAAACTTCATCAATGCGCGAATCGTGGAACGTTTCGGCATGCGTCGGATCAGCCACATCGTTCTGATCGGTTTCACGCTTCTGGCGCTGACCAACAGTCTCGCTATGCAGATGGGCGGGGAGCAGCTGATGCTGTTTTACCCGCTCTTTTGCCTGACCTTTGCCTGTTTCGGCATGATGGGGTCCAACTTTTCCGCCATCGCCCTGGAACCGCTGGGGCGCATCGCAGGAACCGCAAGCGCGGCCTATGGGTTTGCCACGAGCACGGTCTCCAGCCTGTTCGGCTATCTGGTCGCCAGCCGCTTCGACGGAAGCGTCATACCCGTCTTGAACGGTTTTGTCGTTCTGGGCGCCATCTCGCTGACCCTCGTGCTGATCACCGAACGCGGGCGGCTCTTTACCTGCTCCTAGATCACTCCGCGGCCGTCGGTGCCAGCCAGGCGGCTTCCACCACATCCACGACATCATCCATGATATCGGTGATCTTGAAGTCTTTCGGCGTATAAACCCGGCCGATCCCCATCTGTCGCAGGGCTTGCTCATCCTCATACGGAATGATGCCGCCGACAACCACCGGGACATGTTCCAATCCCACCTTGCGCATCTCCGCCAAGGTCTCGCGGACCAGATCAAGATGGCTCCCTGACAGGATGGACAGGCCGACCACATGGGCATCGGCTGCCTTTGCCTGAGCGGCGATTTCGGACGGGGTGAACCGGATCCCGTCATACACGACCTCCATACCACAGGCCCGCGCCCGCGCGGCAATCTGCTCGGCGCCGTTTGAGTGTCCATCAAGCCCGGGCTTGCCCAGGACATATTTCAACCGCCGCCCCAGTCGTTCCGACAGCGCGTCCACCCGACCCCGCGTGGCCTCAATATCGGGGTCTCCGCCAGTCTCGATGACAGCGGCCACGCCGGTTGGGCCACGATACTCCCCGAACACCTCACGCAGGGCCGTGCCCCATTCTCCGGTCGTTACGCCGGCCTTGGCTGCCGCGATCGACGGCTCCATGATGTTCCCCGTTCCACTTGCGGCTTCTTTCAGCGCCTGCAAGGCGGCCCCGACGGCCCCGGCATCCCGGCGTCCTCGCCAGGCCTTGAGGGCATCAATCTGCTGACGTTCCACCATCGGGTCGACCGTCTGTATCGCGTCATTTCCTGCACCCAGGGGGCTCTCCTCGGTGGTGGTGTGCGTGTTCACACCAACCACTTTCAGGGATCCACTTTCAATCCCGCGGATCCGGTCGATATGCGCCCCGACGAGGCTTTCCTTCATGTATCCGACCGCATCGACAGCTCCACCCATATCGTCAATACGCGCCAGCTCAGCACGCGCCTGATCCTTCAAGGCCTCCGTTTTGGCGTCCACCACATGAGATCCGTCAAACAGGTCCTCATATTCGAGCAGGTCGGTTTCAAAGGCGAGGATCTGCTGCATGCGCAGGGACCATTGCTGATCCCATGGCCGCGGCAAACCCAGGGCCTCATTCCAGGCCGGAAGCTGCAAGGCGCGACAGCGGGCGCGCTTGGACAGGGTCACCGCAAGCGCCTCGATCAGGATCCGGTACACATTGTTCTCTGGCTGCTGTTCCGTCAGGCCGAGCGAGTTGACCTGAACGCCATATCGAAAGCGCAGCGACTTGGGGTCGGTCACCCCATAGCGGTTGCGTCCGATCTCTTCCCACAGGTCGACAAAGGCCCGCATCTTGCAAAGCTCTGTGACAAACCGGACCCCCGCATTCACGAAAAAGGAGATCCGGCCGAAGACGAGGGAAAAATCCTCATCCGGGACCTGACCGCCCGACTTTACGGCGTCGAGCACCGCACAGGCTGTGGCCAGTGCATAGGCCAGTTCCTGCTCCGGCGTCGCCCCCGCCTCCTGCAGGTGATAAGAACACACATTCAAAGGGTTCCATTTCGGAACTTCTGTGTAGCACCAACTGACCATATCGGCGATCAGGCGCATGGAGGGCTGCGGCGGAAACACATAGGTGCCCCGCGAAAGATATTCTTTGATGATGTCATTTTGCGTGGTGCCCCGCAGCTTGGCCCGATCATTGCCCCGTTCATCCGCAAGGGCGACATACAAAGCCAGCATCCAGGCCGCAGGTGCATTAATGGTCATGGAGGTGTTCATGTCCTCCAGAGGCAGCGCGTCGAAAAGGGTCCGCATATCGCCGAGGTGAGAGACCGGGACACCGACCTTGCCCACTTCCCCCCGGGCCAGGATATGATCTGAATCATAGGCGGTCTGGGTCGGCAGGTCGAAAGCGATCGACAGGCCGGTCTGCCCCTTCGCCAGATTCGTCCGGTACAACGCATTCGACTTTTCAGCGGTCGAGTGGCCGGCATATGTCCGAAAGATCCAGGGACGATCTGGGCTATGCTGGAATTCGGTCATCGTGGCTCCTCCGGATTCTGTCTGTTGCGTCGCAACATGGTGGCACTCACCGAATGCGGCAAGGCCAGTTTGTTTTGCATCAACCTCTTGTCCTTGATGGAAAGCCTGACCATGTGACCCTAGGGGATCCTCTGAACCGGACAAAAATGCTGACCACTTTTGCCTTGCCGCTCCGCCTGCGCCTCGCCTCAAGCGCCATCTTCCTGTGCGCGCTTCTGGTCGCGGCCGGTGCGCAGCGCAGCTTTCTTCTGGTGCCACTTCTGGCAGCCGCCTCGACCGGGGCCCACTGGCTCGCCAGCCGTCTGGCGCAGGGCGACCAGGCGGTTCTTTTGGGCATGCTCGATCCACAGACGCGTCGGCTAGCACAGCAGAATATAGCCCGCGCTGGCTTCTTTTTCGGACTGTTCGGCTATGGTCTGCTTTTCATGATCACCGTGTTTCTATCCGCGCTGGTGACGCCAACGGAACTGGCGCGGCAGCTCACAGGCTTCGATCTTAGCCTGATCCTTGTCCCGACAGGTCTAACGTTGGCTCTGGGCCTGGCCCGTCGGCGAGTTTCCACCACCATGGCAGCGGGCCCTCAGGGCGACTCCAGGCCTGGTACCGAGACGGACGCCTTCATACTCGAGGGCGAGGTCATTCCACCTGACGATTAGGCCTTATAGCCAGCTGAGCGGACCCAGATCCGCACCCATCCTGTCGTAGTACAATCGCTGAATGTTTCGGGTCACTGGACCGGGACGACCCGACCCGATGGGGGCCCCGTCCAGCGAGACCACCGGCGCGATGAGGGCGCCGGCCGAACTCGTGAACACCTCACTGGCGCTGCGTAATGCCTCGACGCTAAACCGCGCCTCGACCAGAGGTACATCAGCGCCCGCCAGAAGATCTGTCACAGCGGCTCTGGTGATCCCGGGTAAGATTTCCGTGCCGAGATTACGGGTTATCAGCTGACCCTCTGGCGTCACAATCCAGACATTGGCAGAGGCGGCTTCCGTCACATAGCCTTGCTCATACATGATTGCTGTAACAGCCCCCCGCTCCCGCGCTTGCCGGTAAGCGAGCGCCTGAGACAACAGTTGCGTGGTTTTGAGATCCCGGCGCAACCAGCGCGTGTCAGGTAACGTGACCGCAGAGATGCCGTGCTCAGCCATCGGGCCGATCAAGGGCCGCGCGTCAGCAAACAGGAAAATGGTTGGCGTCAGCCGTTCCGGCCCCGCAAAGTCACGGTATCCCTCATTTCCCGCAGAAACTTGCACGTAGACAAGCCCCTCTTCGAAATCGTTGCGACATATCAATTCCTGATGAAGTTCAAGCCAGGCCTCGTCAGAAAACGGGTTCGGAATATCTATCTGGTCAAGCGTTCGTCTCAAACGGGTCACATGCGGCTGAAAGTCAATCAATCTCTGATTGAGAACCGCCGTCACTTCGTAGGCGGCATGCGCGAACAAGAAACCGCGATCAAATGGAGAAAGGACTGCCTGATCTGCCGTCACAAAACGCCCATTGAGATACATGATGGGGGCAAGCGTCATAACACCAAGCTCCAGTTCCGATTAACCCGAATTGCTGCAATGCACAATTTTTCTTGCCTTGCCGAGGTTTTGAAACAATTCTGATCTGGTTCGCAATAAGTGTGAAGTCGCCCGCAAGTGGCGCGGTTAGTATGTTAGGAGGAAGACATGGCTGATACTCAGCACCTGAGCCGCGAAAAAAAGGATCTCTATGATGTGGGTGAAATCCCACCGGAGTTCCATGTCCCGAAATTCATGCACGCCTGGACCATCCGGCGCGAGCGTCATGGACGGCCATCGACGGCCATGCAGATTGAACAAGTCCCGGTTCCCGAAATCGACAGTGATGAAGTTCTGGTTCTCGTTATGGCCGCCGGCGTCAATTATAACGGAATCTGGGCTGGCCTCGGAGAGCCGATCTCGCCTTTCGATGTTCACAAAGCCGACTTCCACATCGCCGGATCCGATGCCTCAGGGATCGTTTGGGCCGTGGGCCGAAAAGTGACCCGGGTCAAACCTGGCGACGAGGTGGTGATCCATTGTAACCAGGACGATGGCGACGATGAGGAATGCAATGGCGGCGATCCCATGTATTCCCCGAGCCAGAGGATCTGGGGCTACGAGACACCAGACGGGAGCTTCGCCCAGTTCTGTCGGGTCCAAGCACGCCAGTGCATGCCGCGGCCCAAGCACCTGACCTGGGAAGAGAGCGCCTGTTACACGCTGACCCTTGCCACCGCTTACCGCATGCTGTTCGGACATCGTCCCCACATCGTAAAACCGGGGAACAATGTTCTGGTCTGGGGCGCATCAGGTGGTCTGGGAAGCTTCGGCGTGCAGCTGTGTGCTGTCACCGGCGCCCATGCCATCGGCGTGGTCTCGAATGATGATAAATTTGATTTTGTCCGCTCCATGGGCGCCAAGGGCGTATTGAACCGGAAGGATTTCAACTGCTGGGGCCAGCTCCCTACGGTGAACGGCCCCGAGTTCGGCGACTACATGCGTGAAAACCGCAAATTCGGGAAAGCCATCTGGGAGATCACTGGACGGAAGGATGTCGACATCGTCTTCGAACACCCTGGCGAAAGCACCTTTCCGGTCTCGGTCTTTGTCGTCAAACGCGGGGGCATGGTTGTCATCTGCGCCGGAACCACGGGCTTCAACCTGACCATGGATGCTCGCTTCCTCTGGATGCGGCAGAAGCGCGTTCAGGGCTCCCACTTTGCCAACCTGAAGCAGGCGTCGGCGGCCAATCAACTGGTGATCGACCGGCGAATTGATCCGTGCATGTCGGAGGTCTTCTCTTGGTCTGACATTCCAGCTGCACATGAAAAAATGCTGGATAATCAGCACCTTCCAGGCAATATGGCTGTTCTGGTGACGAGCCCCAAACCTGGCCTGCGGACCGTGGAAGACGTTCTGGCCGTCGGCCCGACACCAGCCTAAGCCAGCTGTCCAGACAGATCCATCAGGGCCGCCTCGTGATCGAGGCGGTCCGAAAGGACTTCACGCCAGCCCGAGCCCGGCGGAGCGGACTGACGCAGAAGAGGCGCCACCGGCACCCGTTCCGGCGCCGTGGCATCCGCCTCGTAACGCCCGTCCCACAGCCCGTGCACCAGCCGGGCGCGCGCCGCCCCGGGGTCCCGCCCGATCAGGAGGCCGCCACGGGATTTCTGCAACCAGGCACCGCCAATCGTCATCCGGTCGCCGGGCCGGGCGATACGACCCAGAACCTCCGACACCGCCGCCGGTCGCGGCAGGCGGTCTCCCCCACTCGCCACACGGATGAGGACACCGAGGGCCAGGGCGGCCCGGCTGTGATCCAGACCGGTTCCGTCAAATCGGATCAGGCCGTCCGGATCAACCCGAACATGCTGACGGTCCCGGAGAACCGCCGCCAATGACGCCCCAGCCGCATGCCGTCGTCGCAAAGCGAGCAAGGCTAGGCGACCAAGCGGCTCACGCCAGTCTGGATGCCGTGAAAGCTGCTGGCGCAAGCGGGCCCGCTCATAAGCAGGGTTGGCATTTGAGGGGTCATCAATCCAGTGTCGACCGCCCTGCTCAAGCCAGTGCCTGAGCGCCAGTCTGCGTGACAGGAGCAACGGCCGAACCATCGCCAGCCCGCGACCGTGTGGCCAGACCGGAGAGGCTGATGCCAGGACCGGCCCCGCCTGAGACGCTGATTTCACGCCACGCCGGCGCCGCATCAAAAGGGTTTCCACAACATCGTCCAGCGTATGGCCAAGACACAAGACCTTAGCACCCGCTTGCCGCGCCGCCTTGGCCAGCAGACGGTGCCGGCCCTGTCTGGCCGCAGCCTGCCCGGACTGGTGCCCGTCCCATGACAGCAGAACACAGTCATGACCCGCCCGCGCACTCTGAGAGGCCACGAACCGGCATTCCTCCGTCGATTCGGCCCGCAATCCGTGATCCACACTGAGGACATGTAGCGGCCGGCGCGCACGCTCGGCCCAGCCTGAAAGATGCCAAAACAGCGCCATGGAATCGCTGCCCCCCGAAACCGCAACCGCAATTGGACGCTCAGGGTCGGGACTGCAGGTCTCGACCAGTGGGCCCATCAGAGCCTCCACGCCGGCTAATGGGCGCTGGCGCTCAGCTGTCGCAGGCAGACTGCTCACGCTCGCCTGCCGCGATGATCCGCGTCACGCCAGAAGCCCCTGGATAACGTTGTGGCAGGACGTCCAGCGCGCTGCACGCCCTCTGAGTATCACCGACCAGGCGCATGGATCGCGCCAGTTTGACAAGCGCTTCGGGCGCTCGGGGATCATCGGGATAATCCCGGATCATACGGGTAAAGGCCTGACCGGACTCGGCATAAGCTTCCTGCTGGTAGAGCGCCTCTCCCAGCCAGTATTGCGCCTCACCAGCCTGCGCGTCTTCGCCAAAGGCCTCGAGGAATGTCCGAAACCTCAGCTCGGCCCCCGCATAATCAAATTGCAAAAGACGAGATTTCGCCTCGGCGAATAAGGGCCCCGCCTCTCCGGGCAGGGCGCTCGCCGGCAGGGTTCCCAGAAGGCCCGGTTGCGAGGACTGCCCTTCCGGCCCCGGAGTATCCGCCGACGAAGCGCCAACCGCGGCGAGTCCGTCAGATCCAGATTTCGGTTCCGATGCGCCCACCAGAACTTCAGCCTGCCGATCTGCTGAGCCCAAGGCGTCCACCCCGAAAGCGGGGCCTGTCTCCAGAGCATTCATCTCATCAAGCCTAAGCGTCACGGATGCGACCACGCGCTCGAGGTCCGCCACTTTGCCAGTTTGAAGGGTGAGGTTGGCCTGCAGCTGACCAATCAGGCGGTCAATCTCCGCATCATCTACCTGCATATCATTAATCTGCTCACGCGACTGAGTCAGAAGAAACTGGAGCGTCTCGACCTTCCCATTCAACATGGCATTCTGGGATTCAAGGCCTGTCACCTGAGCCCGTAACTCCGCATTGGCCTGCTGGAGCTCGCCCAGCATGAGCGCGACATCGCTACTGGACACACCCTGACGAATATCCGCCTGAGCCGTCGAGCTTGAAAAAGACAGGGCCGAGAAGCCAATCGCCACAGCGAAAATCATTCGTGACAAATGCATTCTTGAGCTCCCTCAAGCTTCAACCGACCTGACCATATAAAACGGCCGGGGCCAAATTATGGCGCCCGGCCGAATTTCTCAATCTGACGTGTCGCCTAGCTTGCAGCGCCAGAAACAATCTGGGTGAACCCGTTCCGGTTCAGAGCCCAGGCGGATTCGTCAGAACCCGCTGCGATCGGACGCTCTTTGCCGTAAGACACCGTCTCGATCCGCGCCGGGTCGACGCCCAGATCAACGAGATAATCTTTCACAACATTCGCACGCCGCTCGCCCAGAGCAAGGTTGTACTCCCGTGTGCCACGCTCATCGCAGTTTCCAGCGACCAGAATTTTCACATCGGCATAGGACCCCAGCCAAGCTGCCTGACGCTGCAGGACTGAACGGGCATCCTCTGTGAGGACATACTGGTCGAGATCAAAAAACACGCGCTCACCAACATTGACCTGGAAATCTTCCAGAGAGCCCGCAAGTGGCCCGGCTGGAACAACGGGTTCCGGCTCTTCAATGACCTCAATAACGGGTTCGGGTTCGGGCTCGGGTTCCACGATTACGGGCTCCGGCTCCTCAACCACGGGTGCTGGTGGCGGGGTCGTCGAACATGCTACAACCCCAAACAACAGCGCCAGGGACCCGGAAGTCATCATTAGGCGACGCATGCTTGTACTCCTTGTTAATAAACCAATCACTGCCATAGACATTTTTTTTGACAAATTGATGTCACTTATTTCTCTGGTACAGTGAAATTGCCAAAGATCCAATGGCTTAGTTTAAATTTCTTGGAATTTATGGCAGCAGGGGCGACCAGGCCGGGTCGGATGCATCGGTTGGGGTCACCAACCGGCGAAGACTACGACCCGTTAAGTCAACAGACCAGAGTTCTGGTGCAGCACCGGGGCGCCCTTCCCGGAAGAAGGTAATCACGCGCCCATTTGGCGACCAGTCCGGTCCCTCATCCAGATACGACTCCGTTAGCAAGCGTTCTCCTGATCCATCGGTTCCGATCACGCCAATGTAAAACCGGCCCCCAGACTGCTTGGTAAAGGCGATCAGGTCCCCGCGGGGGCTCCAGACCGGCGTGGAATACCGACCCGTCCCAAAGGTGATGCGGCAGGCAATATCGCGCCCGCCTGACGGGCAGGCGCGCGGAGACCCGTCAGCATTCATGATATACAATTGTGGGCTTCCACCCCGATCTGAATTGAAGACAACTTCGCGACCATCCGGGGACATTGACGGGGAGGTATCGATCGCGGGGTGGGTTGTAAGACGCCGGCTCTGGCGGGTGCGCAGATCCATGATGTGGATATCGGAATTCCCGGATTCCGCTTCGGTGAGGAGAACCCGGCTGCCATCGGCCGAAAAACGGGGCGCAAAGGTCATGGACCGAAAATCCCCCAGAACCTCCTGTCGGCCCCGCTGCAGATCATAGAGATAAACCCGCGGAATCCCCCCCTCATATGACATATACGTGATCTGCTGTGCCGTTGGAGAAAAACGTGGCGTCAGGACCGTATAGCGGCCACTGGTCAGATACTGCACATTTGCCCCATCGGAATCCATGATGGCGAGGCGTTTGACACGTGCCAATTTCGGGCCCGACTCAGCAATGTAGACAATTCGGGTGTCGAAATAGCCATCCTCGCCGGTCAGGCGGGAATAGATGGCATCAGAAATTTTATGTGCAATTCGACGAAGGTCCTCAGGCTTGGTCAGGAAACGTCGTCCCGAGACCAGGGCACCAGACTCATCCTCAAACCGCATCAGCTCCTCGCCATAAACATCCCACATGCGCAGGGAGCCCCGCAACAACTCTGTTCCATCCCGGAGAACGCTCTCAACCGAACCAATCACCAGGGCGTCCGATTTGATAATCTTCCAGTCGGCAAATCGAGGAGCCACCTCGATATTCACATCGGTTTGAATAAAGGCACTTGGCGGCGTCAGGACAAACAGCCCGGTCGACTCCAGATCACTGCGGACGATCTCGGAAATCTGTGATGCAATCTCCGGATCCACGCCCTTTGCTTCAAAATCCGGAATCGCAATCGGCGTAGGCTCAAAAACCCCCGTCGAAATGTTTACTTCCAACTGTGCCGACGCCAAAGGCATGGCGCCGGTCAGCCAAAAGGCAAGGGCACCCAAAACAGTTTTAATCCTGGACATAGTCTCTCCTCGACTCATTGAACGGCCTACTCGAAAGCGGGTCCGAGATTGACACGAATTGTCTGCCATTCAGCATATTCTTGCTTCGGCAACGTAAACGGCTGGCATTTTTGCACCGCACGCCTCGCCCGCTCCATGGCGGTCCGCATAGGCGTTCGCCCGAGTGGCATGCGGTTGGGATCGATCCATCGAACCTCTCCCATAAGCCCCCCATTCTGATCCAGATCGACCTGCAGTCGCACATTGAGGGTCTCCGGTTTGGGCAGATCAAGCACACCATCCCAGCATCCCCGGATTTGAGAATAAAGCAGGCTTTCCAGGCGGGCGGTATTGGATGTCCGGTCTCCGGCGCCCGCCCGCGCGCGCTGCGGCGCCTCAATATCCTCAAGAACAGGCTCCGGCTGCGGCGGGGGAGTCGCCCGGCGGGTGCGTCTTTCGCTGGCAAATGTGCTCTCAGCATCATTGAGCAGGGCATCAAGCGGATCAATGATCTCTCTCTGGGGCGACGGATTATCTCTTGGCGTTTCGGGGACCTCCGCTCGGTCCGGCGCATCAGGCTTAAAATCCGGGACAATGTCTTCTTCGGCCAGAGGCTCTGGCTCCGGCGTGGGATCAGCGGTCGCAATCTCATCCTCGGGCAGGGTTTCATCGACCGGGTCTGGTTCAGCCTGGTCCTCCGGATCCGGGAGATCCTCCTCTGGCGCGGGGGCCAGGTCCGGTTCCGGCTCGGGGGCTGGCTTAGGAACTGCGGAGATATTGGTCAAAGCTCCGAGGTCCACAAGTTCCACGGGCACCACCACGAGATCCTCCGGTGCCCCGCTCGATCCGGAGACATAAGGCCACGAGACATAGCCCAGACCAATCACGGCGGCATGCAGGAGGATGGAAACGGGCAGGCCACGCAGCATATGTCACTGGGTCCCCTGCAGGTTTGCCTTGGGGTCCGTGACCAGAGATACGTTGCGAAACCCAGCCTGTTGCAGACGCGTCAGCACCTGCATGACCCGCCCATAATCGACGGCTTCATCCGCCCGCAGGAAGATGCGCTCTCCATACCCTTCATTGGTGATCGCATAGAGCTTCGAGCTCAGCTCCTCGAGCGCGGTTTCGGTGTCCTGAATATACACCTTGCCATCGGCATCCAATGTTACCGAAAGCGGCAGCTCGCTCGGTGCGGGCAGTTTCTGGGCAACCGATTTCGGCAAAGTCACATCAACACCCGTGGTCAGCAGCGGCGCGGTGATCATAAAAACGATCAGGAGCACCAACATGACATCGACCAGCGGCGTCACATTTATCTCGGAATTCATGGCCCGGCGGCCCCTGTGGACCTTGGCAGAAGAGGAACTTCCCGCCATCAGATCAGCCCCCGCTCGCGCGGCGAGACAAACGGACCAGAATATCCTGACTGAAGGAGTCCAGCGCATCGGCGTAATGGTTCAGATCGCCTGAAAACTTGTTGTAATAAACGACAGCCGGAATGGCGGCGACAAGCCCCATGCCGGTCGCGAAGAGAGCCTCGGCAATCGGACCGGCGACAACTGCGAGACTCGGGTCCTGCTTGGCTTCGATGTTCAGAAAGGCATTCATGATGCCCCAAACGGTACCAAACAGCCCAATAAATGCCGAAACGGACCCGACGGTGGCCAGAACGCCAAGGCCCGACCCGACATTCGCGATCTCACGATCAACGCTCGATCGCATGGAGCGCTCTGCCCGGGCGACCAGAGCCAGATGATCCGCAGGCGCCACAGACTTGGCATCGCGCCACTCTCGGGAAATCGCTGTAAACAGCCGCGCCCCCGCATTATCGGGACTTTGACCAGGCCGAAGATCAAGCTCATCGGTTCGCCCTCCCCAGAAGGCCTCCTCAAACGCCCGGGCTTTCTTTCGGGCACCCCCGATTGACAGATACTTTTCAACAATTACCGCCCAAGACCACAGACTGGAGATCAGAAGCACCAGCAGCACCAGTTTCACGACAAGGTCTGCGTCCATCAGCAGGCCAAGGAGGGTAAAGGAGGGCTCTGTGGTTAGCGTGCCCAGGCTTTGCTCTTCCATATTTTTATCCATTCATGAAAATAACCTCCCGGATCGCACCGGGGGGACCGCGATCACTTATTGTTGGAGAATCAGGCGGAAACGTGACGCTAACCAGACTGATCTCCTGGAAACTGCGGTCGGGCGATTCGGATTAAGACTTTGTGTCCATCAGGGAGCCCCGGTGTCGGGTCTTTGTTATTTAAGCCTCAAGGCGCAATCTTCCCCACAAGCGAAATACCCGGGGATAAAAACCCTCTAGTTGAGGGCTTGCTCAAAAAGGATTTCATAGTCGCGCCGTTCGAACGGCCGAGCATTTCCTGCGTGCGCAAGGTCTGCAAGAGCGTAGTCCACGATTCCCGGGCCATCCGCCGCCGTTACGCCGATATCGGCCAGACAGCGGGGAATCCCAAGACTCAGGTTCAGCTCTGTGATCGCATCTCCCATATCAGCGCCGGCCTTCAGACCCATCGCAAATCTTAGCCGCTCGAATTTCTCCGAGGCGGCACCATCAATATGGCGAAGCAAATGGGGAAGAAAGATCGCATTCAGCGTTCCATGATGCAGCTTCTTTTCTTTCAGTCGACCGGCCGCATGAGACAGGGCGTGAACGCCCCCGAGCCCTTTTGTGAAAGCAAGGGCGCCCTCATAGCTTGCCATCATCATATCCCATCGGGCCTGTGCATCATTCCCGTCTTCAACAGCACGGCGCAGAGCACCCTGCCCAACCGCCCGGCTCAGACCATCGAGCCCGATCCCTTCCGCGGGTGGATTGACCATCGGCGTCAGGACAGCCTCGATGCAGTGGGTGACGGCATCCATTCCCGTTGCGGCAGTGAGTCCGGCCGGAAGGCCAAGCGTCAGATCCGGATCACAAATGGCCGTATCAGGTATCAGAAAGGGAGAAGAATAGGTCTCCTTACGGCCATTGTTCAGTGTGTTGATAAAACCGACAGAGACTTCCGACCCCGTCCCCGCCGTTGTTGGTATCGCAATCAGTGGGGGCAATTTCGATATTTTTCGACTCCCGCCGGAAATGGCGGCATAGTCTTCAAGACAGCCGCCATGACTGGCCAAGAGAAGCATGGCCTTGGCCAGATCCATGCTGGACCCTCCACCCAGGGCCACGACCCCATCAGCTTCGGCCTGCTTGTAAAGGGCCGCTGTCGTGATCGCCTGGTCCTCTGTCGGGTTCGCCCCGGTTCCAGAGAAAATATAGGCCGGGGTGACAGGCCCCATGGCGTCGACGATCCGATCAAGAAGTCCTGCCGCCTTGATGCCCGGATCGGTCACGATAAAGGGGCGGGCGACGCCATAAGCCTTGAGTGTTTTCTCCAGACGGGACACGGCGCCGTGATCAAAAATGCACGTGTTCAGAAAACGCAGGACGGGCATGATAGCGGATCTCCGGGTCTCGAGCTTTGACGGCGCCACAATGCCCAAGACGCTCGAGGGAGCAACCGGTCCCGCTGCGGCAAGCGTGATACAGTACTGTCCGCACCTGTTGACAAAACTGGGTCAGGTCAGCCCTTTAACCCCTGTTCAGCAGGAGACGTGTTCACGTGCCAGATCCCATTCTTTCCGTCAGAAACCTCAAAGTAGATTTCGAAACCCCGGATGGTGTGATCCATGCCGTAAAGGGCACCAATTTTGACCTCTTTGCCGGTGAATGTTTGGGCATTGTCGGGGAATCCGGGTCTGGAAAGTCCCAAACCGTCCTCGCAGCCATGGGTCTCTTGGCGGACAATGGGATCGCCTCCGGCAGCATCAAGTTTGGCGATACCGACATGCTGACAGCCGATCCCCGCACCCTGCGGCGCATTCGGGGAGACCAAATGTCCATGATCTTCCAGAACCCTCTGACCAGCCTAACGCCGCATATGACCGTTGGCGCCCAGATGCGAGAGGTGCTGGCTTTACACAGAGGCCTTAAGGGCGAAGCCGCCAACAGGATCTGCGTAGACTGGCTCGAGCACGTCCGAATTCCGGAAGCGCGGCGACGTCTTGACCAGTATCCACATGAACTGTCCGGTGGGATGCGCCAGCGCGTTATGGTCGCAATTGCCATGCTCTGCGGGCCGAAACTCCTGCTCGCTGATGAGCCAACCACCGCTTTGGATGTCACGGTTCAGGCTCAGGTTCTCGACCTCATGGCCGACCTGAAAACTGAGACCCAAACAGGCATTGCCCTGATCACCCATGATATGGGTGTCGTGGCCCGCATGTGTGACCGTGTGGTCGTCATGAGAGGTGGCGAAATTGTCGAAACAGGCGGGATTGAGGATATCTTCTATAACCCCCAGCATGCATATACTAAAATGTTGCTCGACGCGGTCCCCCGCATCGACCAACCCAATCGCGACGGGCGCCCGCAGCTCGGCTCGCCCCCGGCAGCTGATACACCCGTCTTGCTCGAGACCTCAGATCTCAAGGTCCACTTCCCCATAAATTTGGAAGGCAGCTTGTTCAGCAAGACAAAGCCCCTCAAGGCCGTTGATGGAGTCAGCTTTGATCTGCGTCCGGGTGAAACACTGGGCGTCGTGGGGGAGTCTGGCTGTGGCAAATCCACCCTCGCTCGTGCTGTCTTAAAGCTGGTGCCGCAAACAGCCGGGTCTGTTGCCTGGATGGGCCGGGACATCTCAGGCGCCGATGCCAAAATGATGAATAGCCTACGGGATGACATGCAAATCGTATTTCAGGATCCGATGGCCAGCCTTGACCCCCGCATGACCATAGGGACATCCATTGCGGAGCCGCTGACTGTTCACGCTCCTCATCTCGACCGCCGGCAACGCGAAGAACGTGTTCGGGAGATTATGCCCCGGGTTGGCCTGGCGGCTGATCTGATCAATCGCTATCCGCATGAATTGTCGGGCGGCCAGAACCAGCGTGTTGGTATCGCGCGCGCCATGATCCTTGGCCCGAAGCTGGTCGTCTGTGATGAGGCGGTCTCAGCTTTGGATGTTTCTGTTCAGGCCCAGGTGGTTGATCTGCTCATCGATCTCCAGAAGGAGTTTGGACTCGCCATGATATTTATTTCTCACGACCTGTCTGTTGTGCGCGAAATCAGTCATCGGGTCATGGTGCTATATCTGGGTAAGGTTGTCGAACTGGCGGGGCGGGATGCCATTTACGAGGCGGCCAGCCATCCTTATACTAGGGCTCTGATTTCGGCAGTTCCCGCCGCCGACCCCAGATCGGAGAAGGCCCGGAAACGAACCAAGCTGGAAGGCGATCTCCCCAGCCCGCTCGACTCCCGCGCCCCCTTGCGTTTCCTGAAATCGGAAGTGGTCGATGATCCCGATGCCGAGCAATATGCGCCTCAGTTGATTGAGATCGCGCCCGGCCACTTCGTGGCAGAGCACGATCCCTTCGACGACCAGCCTGGGCTCCGGGCGCGCTAGCTACCGCGAACACAGCAGGTCATTGAGATAACGCCGGGATGTGTCCGCATATAGCACCCGACCAAGACCCCGCCGCCGGCAAAAGGCCCTCGCCTCCTGCTGGCTGGCTCCGATGCGTTGGCCACGCCGCGTTTCAGGTCGGGGGAAGAAGACCGAGCGGCGCCCTTCGATTCCCTGTGTTCTCGACCGGCGATCCCGGTCCTCATATCCATCATACGATCGACCTGCGTGGCCAATGCGGATCGGGCGCATAGAAGAGATATTGTCGTTCATCCGGATGCCCGAAAGCCGGCCAATTGAGCCATCCACGACCCGGCAGCGGCCACGGAAATCAGGGTCGGTGCACACTTCCCAAGTTCCACGAACCCGCAACGAGGAAATCGTGTCATTAAAGTGCAGATGCCGGAAATTTCGGACAGGACCGGAAATCCTCCGCTGAGGCCCCGAAAAGTCCGGATGCACAAAAACCACGGCACTCCTGTCTGCTAAGGCTGGCCGCCCATGGTCAGCAAATGCGGCGGGAGCCATCATCGGCACCGCTAGAGCCAGGCCGGACGCAAGGATAAATTTAAGCATAATAGCCTCCTTTCATATTAGAGCCTCTCACTCTGCTTTTCGGTGACTGAATGGGATAAGAGCCGAGCCTTCAGCCTCGGTTCAGCCATTTTCAAGCCCAGAAGACTGTGCTTTCCTGTCCATCGTGCCGGGCTTTGAAAGCTGAAAACAAATGGGCAAAAGTCACACGTTCAGGTTTCGGGTCCTGCGCCTCTTTCACACCTCGTTGAAGTCATGACGCCTCAACCGCGCACACCCCTCTCTCTGGGCCTTCTGGTTTTTGGCCTGCTGAGCGCGATCGCCATCAGCGTTGCCATATGGAAGCCTCTTCCGACCAGCGAAGCTTCACAGAGTTCCGATGCCCAGAAAGGCCTCCCGCAAAATCATGAAGTATATGAACGTCCTGCTCTGAGAGCTTATGCAAAAGCGCTTGCAGACCAGGGAGATGCAGAGGAAAGGGCTCTTCGGCAAGCCCTCGGTGATCTGCAGACACGCGGGGCAACGCCACAGCAAAAACGTAGACTGATCTTGCGCTCGGCCCTCGCCAGCCTTCGCGCGGAGGCTCCGCACATGCGATCCCTCCCGGTCAGAGGATATGATGCTATCATGAATGGGGTCGCTGATGGCCTGACACAGCTTCAAGACACAGGATCGCACTGGTGCCGCGCAACCACCCTCGCGACGCTGACCCGAAAGAATGAGGGCGTGCTCCTCAGCACCATTATCGACGATATGGCCCAGAGCGATGCCGCGTATGACTGGGCGCTCAGCTGGGTCACCGACATACTGGAACTGGGCAGTCAGGCCCGCGCCCGTCCGGTCCGACATGGCCCCCGAACCGTTGCCGACGAAGCCGTTGTTCAGGACTTCGGCCGCCAGATCGGCCTCGAGCGCTGGGAGGTGGCCCTGTCAATCGCAGCCTTTGCTCAGGCAGAAGGCCGAAGCTACAGGGCCATGAAACAGGCCCTGGCGGCTATTGACGTCTGTGAGCTTGGGCAAACACTGGAAGCGCTATCCGACAGGGTCCCCGAAGCTGTGCGAGGGCGTGTCATGGCAGAACTCGGTCCTGAAATCTTCTACGGAAACACACCTTATGTGCTCTACCTGCTCCAGGGTTATTTCTTCATCGGCTGATCCCAGAGGGCCAGACGCAAAAGATGTCGAATTGGCCTTCAATTCGCCATGTAACCTAGGCAGAATAACGAAATGGGTGAAAACGACTTCTTCAAGGACTGGGCAGACTGGATTAAACTCCCCGACCTGAACCCGCTCGACCTAAGAGGGTCCGCGGACAGCCTGAGGCGGAGTTTCTTCAGGGCAAGCCGATCCATCGAGACCGATTTGCCTGACCTCGCTGAAATTTCAAACCTGATCATGGACGGCGCAGACGGCCCCTTAAAGGCTCGCCTTTATATCCCGAAAGGCGCTGGTATTGCGCCTGCCCCGGGTCTGGTGTTTTTTCACGGGGGGGGATTTGTCCTCGGGGACCTCGACAGCCATGATGTGGTGTGCCGGCGCCTTGCCGACGGGGCGAAGTGTCGGATCCTGTCGGTTGATTACAGGCTTGCGCCCGAACACAAGTTTCCAACGGCCCACGCCGATGCTCTCGCCGCCTGGTGTTGGGCGGTCGAGCGGAGCGACCTGCTTGGATTTGATCCTGACAGGATCGCGGTGGCCGGCGACAGCGCCGGTGGAAACCTTGCCGCCTATATTTGCCAGGAAGCCAACCGAGCCGGCCTTCTTATGCCCGCCTTTCAACTTCTGCTTTATCCGCTGGTGCAGTTCGCGGACCTCAGGACTAAGAAGCTGAGCTTTCAGGAGGGCGGGTTCTTTATTTCACCCACGCTGTTCGATTACTTCCGCGATTCATATTTGTCATCGGACAGCGAGCGAATGGATCCTCGGGTATCACCACTCTTTGCAGATGCCGAAGACTTCCAGGGACTGCCGCCGGCACATCTTGTTCTGTGCGGCTGGGACCCGCTCAAACATGAGGGACAGGCCTATGCCGACAAACTCGCCGCCCACGGGGTCCCCGTCACCCTCCGCGAGCATCCGGGAATGGTTCACGGTTTCATGAACCTTACCGGGCTGTCTGTGCCGGCAAGGGAGGCAATCTTCGCGGCAGGCCGTGTCGTTGGGGAGGCCCTTGGCTCAAGGCGCGCTGGCTAGCCAATGTGAAAGGTCTGACATAAGATTTGTATCCACCTTGGGGGGGGCACCAAATTTAAGGAGCTGACAAATATGACGGACTGGGTTGGGATCGGTCGTACCATTATTGCCGGGAGCCTGTTTTTTCTCACCAGCTGCGATCGGATTGATGAGCGTCTGGACAGGGCGCAGGACGTCACCAGCGCGGCCCTGCAGCAGCTTATGGGAAACCCGCCATCGTCGGACGGGATTGACTTTGAAAGATATCCTATAGAAGCGCGAGCGCTCTCGGCCACGTTCAGGGCCGCGGACACATCCTCTCGAATTGCGCCCACCAGATCGCGTTATGTCATCGGGTCGATCGTGGCGAAACCCAGAGATCTTCCTGAAGCCATCGCTGTCGCCGAGGCACAGAGGCGCCCAGAACTTGCGCGCGAAATCAGCATCGATAAGGACGCGGAAGCCAGAATTGTCGTTCTTGACGAGGCCACCCGTGTTCGTGCCCTGTCTGATACCTCCGTGATAGAACGGATTCAGCGGGCACCGGTCAAATCCCGAAACATCACGGTTTTGGACCCTGAGGTGATCCGTAGGGCGGAACTGGCCCGTCCAGATACACGCATTGTTCCGGGATCACAGATTCGCCAACCTCTTGGCACCAGACCGATCTCTAAACCGGACCCCGAGCTGAGCAATGAAGCCCGGCTGCAAACCTTGCCCCGTTTTTCCAACACCAAACTCGCGCGGCGAGCACTCGTCCAACAGGACCGCATGGTTCGCCGGCAGATGGTGGCGGAGGACAGAATGCTCCAGACCGCAGCGCGATACGGCATTGCCGCAAGCATCCAGAGATCTCGAACCGGGCAGATGGTCATCGAGATCGGAGACGATGCCCTGAGCCCGACCCAATTTCAGGGTCAGCGGCTCGAGCAGAAAACAGTTGCCTTTGAAAACGGAATCCAATGCGAGCTTGCCAACGGGGAACAGGCACCGCGGGACGCTCAGATGGCCATGGCATGTGTTTTGAAGGATCTGGAGGCCTCCGGAGAATTCGAATATGTCGAAAAGGATTACATCTTTGATCATCAAATGATCCTGCCAGGGCGTTCACGGTCTTCTGAAATCAATAAATTCCGTCCCAATGACCCGCTGTTTGATTTGCAATGGCATTATCATGATCGGGGCGCAGAGCCGGGCCAGTCGGCCGGGGGCTCCGGTTTTGTGGATTTTTGGACCCGGGCCGGTGTCCAGGGGTCACAGAACATCGTCGTGGCTGTTGTCGACACAGGGCTTCAGCTGAGCCACCCCGACATCGCGGACTCACCCAACATTGCCCAAGGCTGGGACATGGTAACAGACCCTGCTGCAGGGAATGACGGCGACAGCAGAGACTCCAACCCGACCGATCCGGGCGACGCCTGTCCTGAAGCCGGAATTCTGGAAGACAGCTTTCATGGCACCCACGTGGCCGGGACCATTGGCGCAGCCTCGACGAACAACAAGACAGGCGTGTCCGGGGGAGCCTGGTCTGTCAAAATTGTCCCTGTCAGGGCTCTCGGGAAATGTGGTGGCCGGCTTTCAGATATAAATGATGCCATTCGCTGGGCCGCCGGAACCATTCCAGAGTTTGATACGGATGGTGAAGAAGTCTGGAATGAGAATCCGGCAGATATCATAAATCTGTCGATCGGCCTGTTCAGATCCTGCCCCGCGTCGATGCAGGATGCCATTGACGACGTTACAGCAGCCGGTGTGATTGTTGTGGCGGCGGCCGGCAATGACAGGGTCTCGACCGAATTCTACGCCCCGGCCGGCTGCAACAATGTTGTCACGGTCGGCAGCGGTGACGCTCGCGGGCACATGGCTCCCTATTCTAATTTTGGTGACGCCATTGACCTGCTGGCGCCCGGTGGCGATCTGAGCCGGGATGATAATGGCGACGGCAATCCGGATGGTATCTTGTCCAGCAAGGTGGCCAGCAATTGCTTCGACCCCGCCAGTGGCAAAGCCGTGGAGCAATGCTTCTATGCCTTTGAGGAGGGTACCAGCATGGCCGCGCCGCACGTCTCCGCCGCCCTGGCCCTCATAAAGGCGGCACGGCCTGACTTGTCCCCGGAAGAGCTGGTCTCAACCCTGTTGGCCGGGGTCAGCACCCATGCGCCAGACAGCTGTACCGGCCCCTGTCGCCAGTTTCCGGGAACCACGCCGATCGAGCCCGACTCAGAGATCTGCTATCGTCCCTGCGGCGAAGGGGCTCTCGACCTCTCAACGATCAGTCTGTCGCCCTAGGGTCCGGAGGAGCAAGGTCCATGTCGTTTCACGAAACAGTGCAGCATGTAGCATTATCCCGCGCCGCCATAGGCCTCTTCCTTGCCGCGGGCCTGATCTCTTGCAGCTCCTGCTCCAGCCTCGACACGCGACCACCTCCGGACTCCAGGCCGATAACCCCCTTCCAGCCAAGCAGCAACTTTTCGTCACAATCCGTGATCCGGCCCTTGCCGATTCAAGCAGACGACAGTGTGGTCCGTCAGGCCCGCTTTATCGTCAAGTTTCGCCAGCAAGCGGCATTGGTGGGTCTCGGCCGGACCTTCCGACAGGACCCTGCGGCGGGCAGACGCCATTATCGGGCCTGGGCAGAAGACTATGAGGCGCTACGTGGTTTGATCCTGGTGGGCGCCAGTTATTCTGGGGAACTCATCCTGGCCTTGCCGCCCGATGACCCCTTCGGCCGACGCCCAGACGATGTACTCTCCGAGGTCGGCCGGATCCCATCTCTGATTTATATTGAACGTGACTCCGACAGCTTCGGACATTCAGGAGGACCCAAATGAAACGTGTCTGGCAGATGGTGCAGATCGGTGGTGCCGTGCTGGGCTTGATGGCCTGTCAGCCATCAGATCAGCGTGTAAGCTCACCGGCGTCTTCGGGAAACAGCCCCGGCACGGAGCAGGCGGGAATCGTGACACCCGACGGACCGGCAAGGAAGCAGGCCACGATTGATTGGCAGGCCGCGCGCGCCGATTATGCCAGCCGCCCGGAGCCCCCCGGCTCAGATCAGTTTGCGATTGCATCCGGCGGCCAAGCGCCAGTGGTTCCTGTTTTGCTGCCGCCCAGATCCTTTGCAATTGCCAGTGTGGATGGGATCCCTGAGCTTCGTGTGGTCCCAATGGCCGATGGGTATTACGCCATCGCCCGCGGTGAAACCTATGACACTATCATCAATGGTTCTGATCGTCTGATCAGCGCGCCCGAGGGTCTGGAAAGCCTTGAGTCCGGGTCCCTGCGTTTCTCGGAAACCATGACGGGTGCCGACGTCGCGTTCCGACGCTATGGAGCGTCGTACCTGGTGGAGTTTCACTGCAAAGGACGGCCGCCTCTGGGTGGTGACCCCTGCATTGACGAGATTGAAGCGCTTCAAATTGTCGAAAACCTCTTGCTGACGGGAACACAATGATGCGAGTCTCTGGTCTCTTCTCAATGGCGGTCTTCGCACTCACCCTATCTGGTTGCGATGCAGTTCGGTTCCCCGGTGATGGGCGGCCCTTACCGGAAGACCGCAAAGCGAATGCGCCCCTGACAAGTCCCCTTCTGGGGCCCGAAACCGCTGAGGCCTCCCCCGAAGAGGGCGATCCGTCCCCGGCTGATGATCAACCCGAGAGTCCCGCGCCTGAAGCAGACCAAGAGAGCGACCCGGACCCCTCCCCGAACATGGACGCCGAAGAAGACACATCACCCCCCTCCACCGAAATGCCCGGTGCAGATTCAGATCCGCCCCTGACGTCTCCCGACACCTCACCAGAACCCGCTTCCGATGACACCTCGGAGCCCGCTCAGCCAGAGTCGGACACGGAACCAACGCCCTCTGACCCGGCCCTGGAGACATCTTCAGAAACCGAAGACACAGCAACAATCGATAGCGATGAGGTTCCGGCTCCAGCCCCTGATCCGGCACCGCTCCCCATAAAGTTTCAGTATTACCCCCCCGGCACGCTGGCTCCTGGCTCCGGCGCAGGTCTTTCAGACACCACCATTTATGTGCCTGAAATGGTCTTTCCCATCAAACAGGACCCCGCCTTTCCGGGATCACAGGTCTGGGGTTATGGCGGGGGCATGAGCACGGGTGGCCAGTGCGATGCGCGGAATTATACTGATGTCGTATGGCAGGATAATTTCTGTGAATATCGGAGCCGGGCACGGAATACGCCGTTATGTCCCTCTAATAATGCCCATCAGGGCCAGGATATCCGGGTTGGCTCGCGTCAGGGATGTCTCGAAATGGTGGACGGCCGTCCGGACAAGCCAACACTTTATGAAGTTGTCGCAACAGAAGGGGGCATCATCCAGTATATTGGCAGCTATTCTCTGACGCTGAAAGGCACCGACACCGGCAATCTATATAATTACCTCCACCTCAACATGGGTGCCCTTCAGGTCGCAGAAAACGATATTGTGTCGCCCGGACAACTTCTTGGCTACATTTCCGATGACTTCGGAGGCACTCCAACGACTTATCATCTCCATTTCGAGATCAAAGGGCCTGTTGAGGGTATAGGGTTTTCCCACTTACCACCCTATACATCTCTCATTGCGGCATATGAACGCCGTGAAAATGGACGCGGTGAACGAGTCGAGCCCGACACAGTTGCCGTCGCCAGCACACCGACGGTTCCAGAAGGCCTATTTATCGGGGAATAGGCCGGCAGAGCTGAAAAGCTGCCCAAATCCGAGCCTCTGTCTTTGTATTGACAAAGTTTAAAGGTGTTATGCCTTGCAAACGGCATGAGAATTGCGCGTGGATTTTTGGAATCCACGCCTAAATCGGAACCCCGAACCAGATGACCGCAGTCAAAAATCTTCCGGTGTCATCAACCAAAGGCCTCTCGGAGGCAGAGGCTCCAGTTGTCACTCTGCTTGGGACCGATTTGCCGGAGGCGTATCTGGACGATGCCGAGCCCAGCCCGCTCATGGAGAAAGCCAATCAGCTCTGGAGACGCTTTAAACGTCTTATGCTTCTGGCCATCATTGTCGGCGCCGCCACCTTCTATCCCATGTCCATTCTCTCAGGTCATCACATCGATGATCGGGAAATTTTCCCGTCGGATACACTGGGCTGGGAATCGACCGAAATTGGCACCATGCTCACCCTGCTTGGCCGGGAACTCACAGGAGCTGGCTGGACAGGCGATCGTCCCGACTGGCACCCACAGGCCCGCCTCACGGCCCTGCCCGCGTGGCAGTCCGGCCTTGCCGGAGCCCTCTCTGATTACAGTGCAGTGCTGGCCAGCCGCGCGCCTGACTCCTCAGGTCGTCCGGACGCAGATCTTTCTGCTGCCTCTCGCTTACTTTCCCTTGCGGAGGGGACGTCAGACAGTCTGCCGTCACTCTCTGCTGCAGCAGAAGCTTTGCAACGCTATGATGGTCGGCTTGCAAGAAACCTCGCACCCGAAATCAACTCTGTCGGCGACCTAGATGCGCGCCTGATCGAACTGACCGACTGGGCAAATAACAGCCTGACAGCGCTCCGCCAAAGCGCCAATACCGCACAGGGCTGGCCAGCCAGCACAAGCGATATCGAAGCGATTTATCATGCCAGAGCCAGAGCCCATGTTGCCGGCGAACTTTTGAAGGCAGCCCCTCAGATTTCGGCCGGCCAGCTGTCTGCTCTGGCCATGTCAAACTATGACGATGCCTTATTCGCATGGCGCCGCGCCGCCTTATTCAGTCCCCTTATCATTATGAGTCAGGCGAGAACGGATCTGATCCTGTCCGATCACCCAGGGACTATGGCCTTCTACATGAGTGAGGCCGCTACGGCGACCGAAGCGCTGCGGATGTCCCTCCGCAACCAGGAAATGCGCTCAGCGGATCTGTCGAAGTGATCACACGACTTGCAAGGGGCGACCCGAAACGCCACTTTAGGAATGTGCACAATCGCTGAGGGGAGCCGCTATGTTTATCCAAACTGAGCCCACACCAAACCCCGAAACTCTGAAATTCCTTCCGGGACAGGTCGTCACAGGACAAACAGGGCCTTATGACTTCGCTTCCGCCGATGAAGCCGGAAGCAGTCCCCTTGCCCTTGCCTTATTCGAAGTTGACGGCGTCGTGCGGGTGTTCCTGGGACAGGATTTCATCTCGCTCACCAAAAGCGAAACATATGAGTGGATCCATGTCAGGCCCATGGCTCTTGCCGCGATTATGGACCACTTTGTCGCGGGGCTTCCTGTTATATCAACACATAGTGATGGCCTGTCCCCACCGACCGGTGGATCCATTGACGATTATGACGGCGAAGCCGCGGAAATTGTTGGTGAAATCATCGAACTCATCGAGACACGCGTTCGTCCAGCGGTGGCGCAGGACGGTGGCGATATCATCTTTCACCGATTTGAACCCGAAAGTGGTATTGTTCATTTGTCGATGCGTGGGGCGTGTGCCGGATGCCCCTCGTCGACCTTCACCCTGAAGCAGGGCATCGAGAATATGCTGAAAGCCTATGTTCCTGAGGTAACAGCGGTGGAAGCCGCGCTCTGAGGCTCCGCTGCGACAGCGGCCTCATAGGCCTCGCTGGCTTCCAGCCAATCGATCTCTGCCTCTGCAATAATGGCTTCCTGTGCGGACCGCCGCTTCATGAGCGCCTGAATATCCTGTGATCCCAGTCCCGGTCTGGAAAGCTGCTCATCGATATCGGAAATGGCATGAGATGCCGCCTCCAGTCGTTTTTCAGCCTCCGCGGCACGGCGTTTTAGAGGCGCCGCCAGCCGTCTCGCCTCAGAGGCCCTGCGACGCCGCTCTGATCTGTCCATGGATGGCGCACGCTTTTCCGAGGGTAAAGTCGCCGGGCTGTCCCGAGCCCGGCGCTCTGCCTGCAGGACCAGCTGACGATAATCATTCAGATCACCATCATAAAGACGAACACGGCCATCTTTGACGAGCCAAAGCTGGTCAGCTGTGGCCTCGGCCAGAAAAACATCGTGCGTGATCAGAAGGACAGCACCCTTGAAGGCGTTTAACGCATGGATCAACGCTTCGCGGCTATCGATATCGAGGTGGGATGTGGGCTCGTCCAGCACCAGAATATGTGGCTCTGCCATGCCCATGAGACCGAGCAACAAGCGCACCTTCTCGCCGCCTGACAAATTCTCAACCGCCGTTTCAACTTTATCGTGTGAGAACCCGAAGCCAGCGGCAACCGCCCGCAGCTTCGCCACTCCAGCAGAGGCCGGTAAGGCACGGCGAACATGGTCTAAAACGGACTCTCCAAGCGCCAGCTCGTCCATCTGGTCCTGAGAGAAATACCCAATTCGCAGGATGCCCGGCATTCGCCGCTGGCCCGCCATCAGGGGCAAACGGTCAGCAATTGATTTCACCAAGGTCGTCTTGCCTTGGCCATTTGTTCCGACAATGGCGATCCGATCCTCAGGATCGATGCGCAAGCTCACGGCGCTTAAAATCTTGGCCGCGGCGCCATATCCTAGATCAGCGCCCTCCAGCATCAGCATAGGTGGTGCCAACCTCTCCTCTCCACTTGGAAAATGAAATGGAAGTGTTCTTTCAGACAATGGTATCGACACCTGCTGCATCTTCTGCAGCCGTTTTAGCCGAGACTGCGCCTGACGAGCCTTTGAGTCCTTATATCGAAACCGATCCACGAAGTCCTGTAAATGGGCGCGCTCGGCATCCTGCTTGACCTTTTGGGCCTGAAGGTGCGCCTGCCTTTCTGCCCTCAATGCCAGCCAGGCATCATAACCACCCGGACTGAGATGCAAGGTCCGGTTTTCCAAAGCCAGCGTATGCGTGACACATCGGTTCAGCAGCTCCCGATCATGCGATACCAGAACAACCGTGTGAGGGTAGGTCTTTAGGTAGGCTTCCAGCCAGGATGACCCTTCAAGGTCGAGATAGTTGGTTGGCTCATCCAAGAGAAGCAAGTCTGGCTGCGCGAACAAGACGCCGGCCAAGGCTGCGCGCATCCGCCAGCCACCCGAAAATTCGCGTGTCGGACGGGTTAGATCCTGATCTTCAAAACCAAGCCCGGCCAGGATTGCTGCCGCTCGCGCCTCCCCCGACCAGGCATCTATATCCGTGAGGCGCGCATGAGCCTCAGCAATTTGATCTGGATCGCCCGACGTTTCAGCGACCTCCAGCAAGCGTGCCCGTTCATGATCAGCCTCGAGAACAACATTCAGAAGCGTATCGTTCCCCGGGGCTATTTCCTGTGCGACCCACCCCAGTGTGGCCTGAGGCGACAGCCGGATCGCGTCCTGCTCGGCAGGCGCCAGAAATGCCTCCCGGATCAGGCGCAAAAGGGTGGATTTTCCTGTCCCGTTTCGTCCAACCAGTCCCACTTTCCAGCCTGCCGATATCTGGGCACTGGCGCCCTCAAAAAGCTGTCGGGCGTCAATCCGGTAATCAAGATCTCTTATGGTCAGCATGACATTGGTGTCGTTTCTTCGGGAACACTCAAAAGCACATTCTCTTGACATTGACGAGAATTCCCGAACAGCAGCTGAATGTCTCCAAGCCTTCTTCCGGTCGCGCTTTGCCTCATTTCCGCCGTCACGGTGGCGGCCACAAACCTGTTTGTGAAGCGCGGTGGGGACGTCCTCTCCACCAGAATGCTGGTCTCCCTGGTGATGGCCGCCAGTGTCCTTCCACTCCTGCCGTTTACCCCCTGGCCCAGTGCCGTCCTTTGGCAGGCCCTCGGACTATCGGTGATGGTTCACTGGTGCTATCAGTTCGCCATGGTCCGGGCCCTGCACCGGGGCGACCTCTCTCTTGTTTTTCCGGTCATGCGGGGGCTTGCGCCGCTCCTGACAGCTGTTTTGGCGACCATCTTTCTACAAGAGACGCCCAGTCTTACAGGCTGGGTTGGTCTCATCACCGCAACAGCCGCGCTGATCGTTTTTGCTTTGCCTGAACACTCCTCAGAAAAGGCGGGACGCTTACGTCAGGCCGCGTTGTTTTGGGCGTGTCTGACCGCGTTAGGAATCGGGGCCTATTCTGTTGCCGACGCAAATGGAATGCGAACAGCAGACACGCTTATCACCTATATTGTCTGGCTCTTTATTCTGGACTCGATCGGGATCAGTGCAGCCGTCTTTTGGATACGCCGCGGTCGGGTCTGGGGAAGCCTGGGCGACCAACTGAGAAATGGCATCACCGGTGGCCTGCTTGGCGCCGTTTCTTACGCAGCCGCGCTCTGGGCCTTCACCCTGACCGAAGCGGCAACGGTCACCGCCTTGAGGGAAACGTCTGTTGTTTTCGGCGCGATTTTCGGGGCTCTGGTGCTCGGCGAGCCCTTCGGTCGACGGCGGATTCTCGCTGCTGCAACCCTCGCAATCAGCCTGATCCTGATTCAGATCTAGACAGTATACAACCCATATTAGAAAGTATTGATATACGACTACAGGTTATTTTGACGTTTTGATACAATACTTTTATAGCTTATTCTACTGCAATATCAGCCTGACCGAGTAATCGCTCCAGAAACGTCCATGGTCCAAAATCGGAATCCTGTAAAGAGATCAAGCTTCACCACAAGATCTTTTGCGCCGCACCACCGCGTCGACGCATTTCGGTCGTTCCAGGGACCCGTTTTTGATATCACAATACCCCATCAGGGCGCCCCGGACTTCGATCACACCAATCACTTCTGGCGGTTCGAAGAGAATGTTTTCATGCAGTTGGAGACAGGCAAGTTTACCCAATCCCGCGCCGCTCAGTCAGACGATCTTGTTGAGTCCCGGGTACACGTCATACTGGTCAACAGTGGCAAGGGCCTGATGGCCATAGACGGACACGCTTCACCGATCAGCCCCGGCCTGGTCCTGATCTATCATATGCTGAGCAGCCGCTATGTTCACAATGAAACCAAACGGTCCGGTTTGGCCTTTAACTTCCCCAGCCGCCTCATCGGCTATAACCCGAAACTTCACCCAAGCGTGATGTTCTTCGGAGCCGGGCAGCCACAGGCCGAGGCCCTCGCCCTGCAAATGCGCACGATCCACAAATTACTGATCGAGGATGACGGCGAAACCGCCGCCTGGCTGTTCGGCGGCCTGCGAGAAGTGGTCCGCAGCACGATATCCGGCGATTCGATTGACCGGAGCCGAACAGATTTCAGATCATTGCGTTTTCGGAGCATGCTCAATCATATCGACGCCAATCTTTTAAACGACAATCTGACACCGGATTATCTGGGTTCCAAATTCGGCATGTCACGTGCCGCCCTGTACCGCGCCTTCGACCCGCTGGGCGGCATATCTCATTATGTAACGCAGCGCCGTCTGGATCGGGCGCACCGCCTGCTGGGGGAAGAAAAAACGATCGCCCCAATCGGGACGATCGCCCGCTGGTTACATTTTCACGACGCCGCACACTTCTCAAACGCCTTTAAAAAGCGCTTCGGAGCCAGGCCCACAGACGTCCGCAAGACCCTCCATCAAAGTAGAGGTGCGACCACAAAGCCCCCTATCAGTGAGGCCCGGACAGATCTGTCCATCACCTTGTCAAAAGCCTTTTTCTGACAGGCCGACCTCAGCTCGCCACCTTGGCGCCGGGACCATTATCTGTCAGTAGGCCCTGTAATCAGGCCTGAATCCTTTCGGGCCGAAACGGGAAGTGAGATGACCCAGACGCGGAAGAACATCGGAACGGCGGCGGACAAAGCCGACAAGATCTGGGGCGACCTGGTCCCGGTGATCGGGTTTGTGCTCGTTTACAATGTGCTGCGCCGTGCCAAGCTCGAGATCAGCTGGGCCGGTCCGGACACGGCCCTGTACTGGGCGACGGGCGTCCTGATCGCGGCCACGCTCTGGACGGTTTCCGGCTACCTGCGCCGGAAGCAGAAGGTTCCGCTCTTCCTGGTCTTCACGGCCGGCATTGTCGGCGGCTTTGGCCTGCTTGGGATCGTGCTGCAGGACAAGCAGTTTCTGTTCATCAAACCCACCATTCAGAACCTGTTTCTGGCCGGCCTGATCTTTGGTAGCCTGCTGCTGGGAAAGAACATCTGGAAGGTGATGTTCGCCAGCGTTTTTGACTTGCCGGATCAGGCCTGGAAGACGCTGGCCATACGCTGGGGCCTGTTCTTCGTCGCCATGGCCCTGTGGAATGAGTTTCTCTGGCGCAACTTCTCGGAAGACACCTGGGCGAACTGGAAACTGGGCAATATGGTCATCACCTTCGTGTTCGCAGCGCTCAACGTGCCCTATACGCTCAAGCACCTGCGCGACGCTGACGGGTCGCAAGATCAGCCCAGCTAAGCCCGCTTACCGGGTCAGGTGGTCAGTCCCCTCCGGGTTCCCAAAAGGCGCGAAAACGGGCTGGTCACGGGTCTCCGCATGATGGGTCAGGGCCCAGACAACGGTCGGAAAGGCCAGCTCCGACCAGGGAATATCTTTCCAGTCGAACAGACGAACCTCTTCGCTTTCTGGCCCCACGCCAAAATCACCCCGCAACCGGGCCCGGAACATCACCTGGACCTGACCGATCCGCGGGACCGAATAAACGGCCAGAAGCTGGTCAATTTCAATGTCGGCCTCGGCCTCTTCCCGGGCTTCGCGGCGTGCAGCCTCTTCCACGCTCTCCCCCAGCTCCATGAAACCGGCCGGCAGGGTCCAGAAACCCTTGCGCGGCTCGATGGCGCGCTTGCACAGCAGAAACTTGTCATTTTTCAGAACGACGGCGCCCGCGACAATTTTCGGGTTCTGGTAGTCGATGAACGTGCAATGCCGGCAGACCCGCCGTTCACGGTCTTCACCCGCCGGAACTTCCAGCGCAAAATCAGGTTCCAGTATCTCTGTCATTGAACTGTCAGGCTCTCACGTTATTAAAACAACAAGCTCCCGTCCGCGGGGAGTCTTTCACATCATAGTCGACTGCACACAGAGATTAGGCGAAGGATATGGCGAAGCAAGAGAACGACCCCGTCTTCCACCTCGCTTCTTCAGCGACGCACCTGTTGCACCGGGCCCAGCAGGTGGCGGTAAATCTCTCGGCGGCCGGTTTGGCGGAAAAGGGGCTGACCATTCGGCAGTTTGCGGTCCTCGCCGCCCTGCACGAAGAAGACGGCCAGAGCCAGTCCAATCTGGTGGACGCGACCGGCATTGACCGCTCAACCCTCGCAGACATGGTGTCCCGCATGGAAAAAGGCGGCCTCGTTCAACGGGTTAAATCGCAGGATGACGCGCGGGCGAAAGCCGTTTCCCTGACAGGCGAGGGCGAAAAGGCCTATACCGAAGCCGCCCCCATCGTGGCCGATGCCGACATAGAACTGCTGGAGGATTTGCGGAAATCCCGACGCACCAGCCTCATCGGGGCGCTGGCCATCGTGGCCGGCGACGAGACCGAAGACATTGACGAGCGCCCGAAAAAGAAAAAGAAAAAGAAGAAGAAAAAGAAGAAATAGCCTAAGGGCCAAGGGCTTCGGCGATCGCCGGAACCATGTCCGGGCTGAGGGGCCCGCGCACATGCAGGACGATCCGTCCTGACCCGTCAATCACGAAAGTTTCAGGGACGCCGGTCAGGCCGAAATCAAGCCCCCCAGACCCGTTCGGGTCGATGGCGATGTCTCTGAAGGGGTCGCCCAGATCCGCCAGAAACCGGCGAGTGTCTTCCGGTCGGTCCTTGTAGGCAATGCCAAATAAGCGGTCCGGATAGGCCCCGGCAAGAGTCATGAGGACAGGGTGCTCCGCCCGGCACGGCCCACACCAGGACGCGAACAGATTGACAATCACCGGCGCCTGACCGGGCGGGGGCGCAAATTGCAGAGTGCCCTCGCCCTCCAGACGCTCAAAGGCCCGCTCAGGCGCAGGCCGGTCAACGGCGTCGACAAAACCAGGTTTCTCAGGATCGGCCAGCTGCAGCGCGGTGATCACCCCGACCAGGGCAAGGCCGATCAGGGGCACCCCGTAAAGCCACCGCCTCACGACTCCGCCTCGGAATCCCGTAAGCGGTCGAGCCGGCGCTGCGCCAGGAGCAGCCGCACATGACTGTAAATGGCCAGCACCAGAGGTACGCTAAGGCCGAGAAGGATGATCGCCCAGACAAAGGCCCCGTTCTTGTCAAAAACCGGCATGATCAGCTCTCCCCCAAACGCCGGGCCATCAGCCGGTCACCCTGCTGGGTAAAAATCTCCGCCCGCATCAGGGTCAGAACCATCGCCGACACCAGGAGCGCCTGCCCCCCGAAACCAATCAGCAGTGGATGGAGATACACGTCCGCCATGGCCGGGCCTTCGGCGCGAAGGACGCTTGGCCCCTGATGCAGGCTGGACCAGATATCGACCGAGAATTTGATCAGGGGAACATTCACCGCGCCCACCATGGCGAGAATCGCCCCCGCGCGGGCCGCCCGCTGCCGGGTCTCCAGCGCAGAGCGCAGGGCCATATAGCCCAGAAACAGGAAAAACAGCACCAGAACCGACATGATGCGCGGATCATCCCAAAGCCACCAGGTCCCCCAGGTCGGTTTGCCCCAGATGGCGCCGGTGACGAGGCAGAGCGCGGTGTAGGTCGCGCCAATGGGCGCAATCGCCCGCGCGGCGACATCGGCCAGCTCGTGGCGCCAGATAAACCAGACGAAACTGGCTATGGCGAGGCCAAGATAGAGCCCCATGCACAGCCAGGCACTCGGCACATGAATAAACATGCCCCGAATGATGTCCCCGCCCTGAAGCGCGTCGGGTGGAACCCGCCAGAGCGCCTGATAAAGGCTCCAGGCAAACAGGCAGAGGCCCACGCCATAACTGACGGGTACCGCATATCTGGCGAAGACCAGGAACCGGTGGGGATTTGCAAGGAAAGACCACATGCCGCTCATTTAGGGCCCCTTCAGTCTGCCGCCAAGCGCAGCGCCGCACCCATGGCCGGCGGCGCGACACCAAGGGCGAACAGGGTCGAGGCCAGAAGGAAGAGGAAAGACGGATCCTCAAGGCCGGCCTGGACCGTCATGCCGCCGAAAATCATGGTTGGGAGATAAAAGGGCAGCGCCAGAAGCGCAATCAGCAGTCCGCCCCTTGCAACACTGGCCGCCAGAGCCGCGGCAACGCCGCCCCAGAGAAAAAAGGTCAGTCCGCCAAGGCCGAAAGCCATCATGGCCGGGACGGTGGTGTCGATCGGTATCTGAAACATCAGGCCATAAAGCGGCGTCAGCAAGACGAGCGGCAATCCGGACACGATCCAGTGCGCCATGACCTTGGTCAGGGCCACGAGAGAGATGGCCGCAGGCTCCTGCACCCAAAGATCGAGAGCTCCATCCTGCAAATCCGCCTGAAACATCCGCTCCAGCGTCACGAGCGAGGCCAGGGCGAGCGCCAGCCACAGCATACCCGGCCCAATCGAGGCCAGCCGGTCCGGCGCACTCCCCAGAACAAAAGGCACCAGCATGGCTGTGCCGGAAAAGAACCCAAAAGGCAGGACAGACCCCGCCCCGCCAGACCACGCCTCGACAAGCGCCTGGCCAAAACTGCGGCGGATGGGGGCCGGCCTCACAGACGGAACTCCCGCCCTGTCGTGATCGGCGCCGCGCCATGAAGGGCGGTCACAATGGCACCGCCCTGAGCGCAATGCTCCTGCATGAGGCCCGCCAGCCAGACCTGCCCGGCCGAGTCGAGAGCATTGAAGGGTTCGTCCAACAGCCACACGGAGCGGTCCTCCAGAAGAAGCCGGCCCAGCGCCGTCCGACGCGTCTGCCCGGCCGACAGGAGCCGGCAGGGGACATCGCCCGGTCGCCGCAGACCCAGTTTGTCGAGCACGTCGCCAATCGCAACCGCACTGCCCCAGACCCCCGCCCAGTGGATCAGATGACGCCGCGGCGTCTCATGCGCCTTCAGCCCGTTGCTGTGTCCCAGCCAGTGATGGGGGGCGCGACGCTCAACCCGTCCGGCCTGAGGCACGGACAAGCCCGCAAGCTGCCGCAAAAGTGTTGTTTTGCCAGACCCGTTCGCCCCTCTCAGGACAACGAGCTCTCCCGGCTCAAGGGTGAAATTCAGCCCGCTGAACAGGATCCGCTCTCCGCGGACAGCCCCGAGGCCTGTCCCTTTCAAAAGCGCGCTGTCACTCAATTTCTGCCCTCCAGTACACGCCAGTTCCACAGAGACGATTGCACGACCCGGCCCACCGGTATAGGACACCGGCAACAGTCACCCATCATGCCCAGTGAGGTACTCCAGTCCATGCCTTCTCTCGACAGTTTCAACGCCCGCAAGACCCTGACCGTAAATGGTAAGTCTTACACTTACTACTCCCTCGATGCTGCGGCCGAGAATGGACTCGGCGACGTTTCCAGATTGCCAGCCTCGCTGAAGGTCCTGCTCGAGAACCTGCTGCGGCACGAAGACGGCAGCACCGTGCGCAAAGAAGACATCCATGCCTTCAAGAGCTGGCTGGATCAGGGCGGTCGTCTGACCCATGAGATCGCCTATCGTCCCGCGCGGGTCCTGATGCAGGATTTCACCGGCGTGCCCGCCGTTGTCGACCTCGCCGCCATGCGGGATGCCGCCACCAAGCTCGGTGCGGAAGCCGAGTCCATCAATCCCCAGGTCCCTGTCGACCTCGTCATTGACCACTCTGTCATGGTGGATCATTTCGCGACGCCCGACAGCTTCATCAAGAATGTCGAGGTTGAATATACCCGGAATCAGGAACGGTACGAATTCCTGCGCTGGGGCAGCAAGGCGTTTGAGAATTTCCGCGTTGTGCCGCCGGGAACCGGCATCTGCCACCAGGTCAATCTGGAGTATCTGGGCCAGACCGTCTGGACACGTGAGGAAGATGGCGAGACCGTCGCCTATCCCGATACCTGCGTGGGGACCGACAGTCACACCACAATGATCAATGGCCTGGCCGTTCTGGGCTGGGGCGTTGGCGGGATTGAGGCTGAAGCCGCCATGCTGGGCCAGCCCGTCTCCATGCTGATCCCCGAAGTGGTTGGCTTCAAACTCACCGGCAGGATGGCCGAGGGCGCGACGGCGACCGATCTGGTCCTGACCGTCGTCGAGATGCTGAGAGAAAAGGGCGTTGTCGGAAAGTTCGTTGAATTCTTCGGGCCGGGACTGAGCAATCTGACCCTCGAAGACGAGGCCACCATCTCCAATATGGCCCCTGAATACGGGGCCACCTGTGGCTTCTTCCCGGTTGATGAGGACACGGTGAAATATCTCGCTGACACCGGGCGCGACCCGGATCGGGTGGCTCTGGTGGAGGCCTATGCGAAGGCTCAGGGCTACTGGCGCCCCGACATGAGCGAACCCACTTACACCGATACGCTGGAGCTCGACCTCGGCTCGGTCGTGCCGTCTCTGGCCGGCCCCAAGCGCCCGCAGGACCGGGTTCTGCTGACCGAGGCCGCCCCAGCCTTCGCCAAAGCCCTCGCCGAAATCAAGGGTGGCGACAATGTCGTGACAGATCCGGCCGAGCTGGCGCAGTACGACGTCGAGGGGGCCGATTACAAGGTCCAGGACGGCTCGGTGGTCATTGCGGCCATCACATCCTGCACCAACACCTCGAACCCCTCCGTCATGCTGGCCGCGGGTCTTGTGGCGCGCAATGCCCGCGCCAGGGGGCTCATGGTGAAGCCCTGGGTCAAGACCTCTCTCGCGCCGGGATCGCAGGTCGTCACAGACTATCTTGAGCGCGCCGGCCTGCAGGATGACCTGGATGCGATGGGATTCAACCTGGTGGGCTATGGGTGCACAACCTGCATCGGGAATTCCGGGCCCCTTCCGCCAGCCATCTCGAAATCCGTCAATGAAAATGATCTGGTCGTGGCCTCGGTCCTGTCTGGAAACCGGAACTTCGAAGGCCGGGTGAGCCAGGATGTGCGGGCCAATTATCTGGCCTCCCCACCCCTCGTGGTCGCCTACGCCATTGCCGGGACCATGCATGTCAATGTCGCGGAAGATGCCCTTGGCACCGATCAGAATGGCCAGCCGGTCTACCTCAAGGATATCTGGCCGAGCAGTCATGAGATCCAGGAGGTCATGCGCCAGGCGGTCACGCCGGACATGTTTGAAGCACGCTATGGCAATGTGTTTGAAGGGGACCAGCACTGGCAAGGCATCTCGGTCTCAGGCGGCGACACCTATAGCTGGCCGCCCGCCTCAACCTATGTCCAGAATCCCCCTTATTTCAAGGGCATGGGACGCTCTGTCGAGGCCCCCCGGGATATCGAGAATGCGCGCATCCTCGGCCTTTTTGCGGACTCGATTACCACCGATCACATCTCGCCGGCGGGCGCGATCAAGGCCAGCAGCCCGGCCGGCCGGTACCTGCAGGACCATGCCGTGGATGTGCTGGACTTCAATTCCTATGGCTCGCGTCGGGGCAACCATGAAATCATGATGCGTGGTACCTTTGCGAATATCCGGATCAAGAACCAGATGGTGCCCGGCGTTGAGGGCGGTGTGACCCTTCACCATCCCTCTGGCGAACAGATGGATATCTATGATGCCGCCATGCGGTATGCCGAGGAGCAGGTTCCTCTGGTCGTCTTTGCCGGAGAGCAGTACGGAACCGGATCGTCGCGGGACTGGGCCGCAAAAGGCACCATCCTGCTGGGCGTTCGCGCCGTGATCGCCGGCAGTTTTGAGCGGATCCACCGGTCCAATCTGATCGGTATGGGGGTCCTTCCGCTTCAGTTCGCGGCAGGGTCCAGCTGGCTGGATCTCGGGCTCAAGGGCGATGAGCAGATCACGATTAAGGGGATTGACCGGCTCCAGCCGCGCGCGGAAATGCCTGTTGAGATCCTGACTTCAGACGGCTCAACGATCACCGCGAGGACCATTGTCAGGATCGATACCGATAATGAGCTCGATTACTTCCGGAATGGCGGGATCTTGCACTACGTTCTGCGCAATCTGGCCAACGAAGCGGCATAACCGATCCGGGCTGACCCGGTGGCCCCGCACGGGCCGCGGGGTCTGAATGTCCCGGAGGGCGCCTGTCGTTCCTATTTCCGGCCGAGCGCGTCGATCTGAGCCTGCATGGCTGCGAGCTGCTGCTGGAGCAGGCTGAGCGGGTCGCCGGCACTGCCGCCGGCTGCCCCGGTCTTTTTGCTGCTGCCATTGTCCGGGCGGGACGCGGCCGCGGCGCCCGGCTTGAACATCTGCATGGCGCTTTCGAACATCTGCATATTGGCCTGGGCCTGTTTTTCAAACAGCCCAAACGGGCTCGCGCCCCCGGAGAGGGTTTTGCTCCAGCGCTCCTGGCTTTCCGCGAAACTGTTCATGCTCATCTCCAGCCAGGCTGGCAGGAGGGTCTGCGGACCACCACCATAGAATCCGATCAGCTTGCGGAGAAAATCGAGCGGAAGCGCGCCCTCTCCCTTGGTTTCCTTCTCGAAAATGATCTGTGTCAGCACCTGGCGGGTCAGGTCCTCGCCCGTCTTGGCGTCACGGACCTCAAAATCCACCCCCCGCCGGACAAGATCCGAGAGGTGCTCCAGCGTCACATAAGATGAGGTGGAGGTGTCGTAGAGGCGGCGATTGGCGTACTTCTTGATAATCACCGTGTCGGACGGATCTGTTGTCTTGGCCATGTGTTCTTCCTTTAAGATCGGTGTTCCGGGTGAATCCTGAGAATTCAACTGGAAGACAGGCGCGCCAGACCTATTCTCTAGCGCAATCGCGATCTGGATAGATGTTAGTCCCTTAATCCGGGTTGTCACCATGCGTTTAATTTGCTGCTAAGCAGCATAACCGGAGGAATCTACATGTCCAGAACAGCACTCGTCACCGGCGGCACCCGCGGGATTGGCAAAGCCATCAGCGTTCACCTGAAGCAGGCCGGCTACCAGGTCGCCGCCAATTACGGGGGCAATGACGAGGCCGCCAAAGCGTTCACGGACGAGACCGGCATTATGGCTGTGAAGTTTGACGTGGCCGATTATGCCGCCGTCGGCGAAGGCCTCGCCACCATTACCGCCGAGCTGGGCCCGGTCGATATCGTGGTCAACAATGCCGGCGTGACCCGGGACGCTCCGTTCCACAGAATGACGCTCGAACAATGGCAGCAGGTCATCGATATTGACCTGACCTCGGCCTTCAACGTGACGCGTCAGGTCTGGGACGGCATGCGGGAGCGAGGCTTTGGCCGCATCGTCAACATTTCCTCGATCAACGGACAGAAGGGCCAGTTCGGACAGGCCAATTACTCGGCCGCCAAAGCCGGCCTGATTGGCTTTACAAAAGCACTGGCGCAGGAAGGGGCCAAGAAAGGCATCACCGTCAATGTCGTGGCCCCCGGTTACATCGACACCGAGATGGTGCGTGCCGTGCCGGAAAATGTTCTTGAGGGCATTATCGCCACCATCCCAGTGGGCCGGCTCGGAAAGGCGGAAGAAATCGCGTCCATGTGTGCCTATCTCGCCAGCGAGGATGCCGGCTTCATTACCGGCGCCACAATGACGGTCAACGGTGCGCAATATATCGCCGGCTAGGGCTCCCGCAGCGGGACAGCATGCCGGGGATGGGTGAGCAGGAGCTCACCGCCACGGACTCGGCCGCGGACTTCATAAACCGCGTCCGCCGGGGCCTCGCACACGGCCGCGGCGGCGCGCGAGACACGGACCACCATATCTGTCCCGGACACCGCCCGCACACAGGCGTCGCGGTCGTCTGACCCAGCCGCATCCGGAAGGACGGGACCAAAGGACATGTGAACAAGACCAAAGCGGGCGCCCGCCGGATCGAGCGCGGCGACAGGCTTTGGCTGATAGACGCTCAGCGCCCAGAGGCCACGCCGCGCGAGACGGGCTTCGGTTTCTGCCGCGAACAGAGCGTCAGCCCCGGCATCGGTATCCGGATAGAGCCGCACACGCGCCGCCCCCTGACGCAACAGCACCTGATTGAGCCAGACAGGGGGGTCACGCCCGTCCCGGGTCAGGACATGTGCGATCGCCCGGTCATACCGGTCCCGC
>CAJXMY010000003.1 GCA_913056435.1 uncultured Hyphomonadaceae bacterium
GTTCCGGTCCGGTCCGCCAGGCCGGATCATCAACATTACCAGTGTGGGGGGGCGGCTGGCCTCACCTTTCCTCGGCGCCTATACCGCGACCAAGCATGCCGTCGAAAGCATGACCGACAGCCTGCGTCGGGAGCTGGTCATTTATGGCATTGATGCCATCGCCGTTGGACCCGGCGCTGTCCAGACCCCCATCTGGGACAAGGCAGAGGAAGCCAACCAGGATGAGGCCTACAGCGAGACGGCCTGGGCCGACGGGCTGAAAGCCTTTTCGGAGTCGATGTTGGACAGTGGACGAAAAGGTCTTCCCGCGGACCGGATTGCCCATATCGTGGCCACGGCGCTAACGACCCCTCGCCCCAAAGCCCGTTATGCCCCCGTTCCGGACAAGCTGACAAATTTCACCCTGCCGTTGCTGTTGCCAAAGCGGGTGGTTGACCGGGTCTTCGGAAAACGGCTGGGTCTGGTTCGAAAGTGAGCCCGCCGGTTGGCGGACTACCGACCGCGGGGGTGTGCCTGTGTGTGGACTTTTCTCAGGCGGTGGGCATCGACGCCGGTATAAACTTGTGTGGTCGATAGGCTGGCGTGGCCCAGAAGGGTCTGTATGGCCCTGAGATCGGCCCCATGCGCAAGCAGGTGGGTCGCGAAGCTGTGCCGCAGCGCGTGCGGTGTCGCCGTTTCCGGGAGCCCAAGCCTGTTCCGAAGCAGCTGAACCTGCTTGCGCAGGACCGCAGGCTGCAGCACCTTGCCTCTCGCACCGAAGAAGAAGGGCGTCCCGGCGCCCATGCGGAATGGACACAGAGCCGCATAATCATCCATGGCCTGTCGTACCGCGGGCAACAGTGGAACCTGGCGAAATTTTCCGCCCTTTCCCATCAGTCGCAAGATCTCGGGGGCCGGGCTGACGTTCCCGGACAGGCTGAGCGCCTCGCTGATCCGGAGGCCCGCACCATACATGAGTGCCAGAGCGGCTGCATCGCGAGCGGCAATCCAAGGTTCGTCCTGAAGGGTTCCAATCTGATCGATCATGTCGCCGGCGGCCCGCTCAGAAACGGGACGGGGCAAGCGCCGGCCCCGGGACGGACCGGTCAGGAAGGCGATATCGGGATTTTCAATGCCATGGGCGTGATCCAGCCACCGGTAGAAGCTCTTGATCGCGGACAGCAGCCGCGACACGGAGGCATCGGTCAGTCCGTCCCGGCGGCGTTGCGCCAGAAAGGCCCTGATATCCCGCGCCTGGAGGCCCGCGAAATGGGTGATTCGGGGCGGCATGCCGAGATGAACCGTCAAAAAGGCCTGAAACTCCCTCAGATCGGCACCATAGGCGTCGATGGTGTTGGCCGCCAGGCGGCGTTCTCTGGAAATATAGGTCAGGAAAGCATCCACAAGCGCCATGCCCGACCTATAGGCCCCGAGACCTTAAAAGCAGGTTTCGGGAACCTTAATCGAAAGTTTCGGCAGGACTTTTTGCAGACGGCCGAAAGGCCCATTAGCGCCGATGTGAGCCAAACCCATTTCCCGTGCGTAAAGACCATATCGTTGACCATTCACTCAGTTGGGGAGACAGGGGCTTGAAACGCAAAACGCAGATTGTCGTTGTGGGCGGCGGTGCAGGCGGTCTGGAACTGGTTGCGCGCCTTGGGGCCCGGTTCAGCCGCAAGGACTATGACATCATCCTGCTGGAGAAGAACCGGACCCATATCTGGAAGCCCCTTCTGCACGAGGTGGCTGCCGGATCGCTGGACGCCAATCTCGACGAGGTGGGGTATGGTGCCCACGCCCACAGATGGGGATACCGCTTTTTCCAAGGCTCGATGATGGACATTGACCGGGCCGCCAAGGAGGTCGTGGTTGCCCCGCTTCTCGACGAAGATGGTCAGGAAATCATGGGCGAACACCGGATTCGCTATGATTATCTGGTGATCGCCATCGGATCTGTCTCGAACGACTTTGGTGTCGAAGGTGTCTCCGATCACTGTCTCTCTCTGGAAAGTCGCCGCGACGCTGACACATTCCGGTCCCGCCTTCTGAACCAGTGCCTGCGATGCTCACGTTTGCTGAGCGCGGACCCGGACGCCGACGAGCATGTTCGCATCGGAATTGTCGGGGCCGGCGCCACGGGGGTCGAACTGGCCGCAGAGCTCTACAATGCCGCGGCGGCCCTGCGATATTACGGGCTGGAAGTTTTCGATGAAAGCCGGTTCAAGGTCACCCTGATCGAAGCGGGCCCACGAATACTCCCGGCCCTGCCCGAAAAACTTGCCGAAGCCGCCCATCGCGAACTCGAGGCACTGGGTGTGAACGTTGTGACCGGGGCCATTGTCCAGCGCGTCACCAGAACGGCGATCGAAACCCGGGATGGCACCACCTATCCGACCAATCTTCGGGTCTGGGCCGCCGGGGTCAAGGGGCCAGCCTTCCTCTCAAACCTCGCGGGTCTGGAGTCCAACAATCGCGACCAGCTCATTGTCCGGGAGACGCTTCAGGCCACCCGGGACGATCATATTTTCATCCTCGGCGACTGCGCCTCCTATACCCCCGAAGGTTCCGACCGCCCGATCCCGCCACGGGCCCAAAGCGCACACCAAATGGCCGAGACCGTGTTCCATAATGTGTGTGCGATGATCCGGGACCGCCCGCTCAGGGCCTTCGTCTACAAGGATAACGGATCCCTGGTGTCGCTCTCGCGGTTCGCCACCGTCGGGTCGCTGATGGGAAATCTGGTCGGGGGCCGTATGGCCGTCGAAGGCCGTCTGGCACGCTTTGTCTACATGTCTCTGTACCGACTTCACCTTCTGGCCATCCATGGGTGGCTCCGGGGGGCAGGGATGATCATGATGGGGCACGTCAACCAGATCGCGCGGCCGAGGCTCAAATTGCACTGAGCAGGACCTTCATCCGGCGCGGTTTCATAGAAAGCGCCAGACCCTGTGCCCCGACCCGGACTGCCAGCCGCGCTTGAACGTTGCTCCCGCGGCAGCCATCTGGAACAAGATATAAAAAAAGTAGAAGGAGCATGGTCCAATGTTGAGACGTTTTCACAGGCTCAGCGCCTGCGCGCTGCTGGGGTCCCTCGCCCTCTTGCCGGCCGAGGCGCGCGAACATCGCGACGAGGCGGCGCCCACCGAACCCGAAATCGTCACGTCCACGCCGGATGTCTGGGGTGACTGGGGTGTCAATCTTGAGACCTTTGACCCCGACACGGCCGCTGGCGATGACTTCTACAGACATGTCAACGGCGCGTGGCTGACATCGTTTGAAATTCCCGCTGACCGGTCTTCCTATGGAGCCTTCACGCTGCTTGCCGAGAAATCCGAGCAACGCGTGAGGTTCATCATCGAGGAAATCGCGGCCGATGCCCCCGATACTGTGACGCTCGAGGGTAAGATCGCCGCCATCTATAATGCCTTCATGGATACGGAGGCCATCGAAGCGCGCGGCCTGGCGCCGGCCCAACCTTATCTTGATGCGATTGCCGGGATTGAGACAAGGGAAGATCTGGCCCGGATATTCGCCCGGCCCGGCTTTGCCAGCCCATTCGGCGCCGGCGTCAGCATCGACTCCAAGCAGAGCGACCAGAACATCCTTTATATCAGTCAGGCCGGACTGGGGCTCGGTGACCGGGATCTCTATCTGGTCGACTCCGAGAAGAACCAGTCCTATCGCGCGGCTTATCGCGACATGATGATCCGTCTTCTGGATGCGGCAGGCTATGACGCCCCGGAGGCGGCCGCGGAGGCTGTTCTGGCCCTGGAAACGGAACTTGCCCGGGCGCACTGGGACCGTGCCGCCGGCCGGAACCGCGATCTGACCTATAACCGCCTCGACCTTGACGGTCTGAAGGCCCTATCCGGCGGCTTCCCCGTAGAGGCCGCACTCGAGGCACTCGGCGTCCTAGACGAACCAGCCTTCATTGTTCGTCAGGTCACCCCCACAGAAGAGGAGATCGCGGACCAGGGCCTGAGCCCGGCCCAGGTCGAAAAACTTTCCGGCGGTGGCGTCGGCCGGATCATGGAGCTCGCTCAGACCGGCGATCTTGATGCGTGGAAAGCCTGGCTGACGACCCGGTTCCTCGTGGCGCAGGCCGGTGTGCTGCCGGCCCGCATAGATGAGACGGTCTTCGCCTTTTACGGCACAACGCTCAATGGACAGGAAGTCCAGCGTGAACGGTGGAAACGGGCGGTCTCGGAAGTTCAGAATGCGGTCGGGGAAGGCGTCGGAAAGGTCTATGCCGAGCGGTATTTCCCGGCGGAGAACAAAATCGCCATGGAGGCCCTGGTCGCCAATTTGAGAGAGGCCATGGCGCTAAATCTGGCCGATCTGGACTGGATGGGGGATGCCACCCGCGAAGAAGCCCGGGACAAGCTGAACAAGTTCACACCGAAAATCGGTTATCCGGCCAAGTTCGAAACATATGAGACGCTCAGGGTCGGATCGAACGCTCTCGACAACAGCCTTGCCGTGGCGGCGTGGGCGCTCGCAGACAATCTGGCCGAACTCGGCCAGCCCATCGATCCCGACGACTGGTTCATGCTGCCCCAGACGGTCAATGCCTATTACAGTCCGACCCGGAATGAGATCGTGTTCCCGGCCGCCATCCTGCAACCGCCCTTCTTCAATCTTTCGGCGGACCCCGCCGTCAATTATGGGGCCATCGGGGGCGTGATCGGACACGAGATCGGACACGGCTTTGACGATCAGGGATCGCGGTCGGATGGCGACGGGAATCTGAGAAACTGGTGGACCGCCGATGATCGGGCGAATTTCGAAGCCCGGACCGGCGCCCTGGTCAGCCAGTACAACACCTTCTGTCCCCTCGATGACGGCACAACCTGCGTCAATGGCGCCCTCGGCCTCGGCGAGAATATCGGGGACCTCGGCGGGCTGTCCATGGCGTATCGCGCCTATCAGCTTCACCTGAACGGCGAAGAGGCCCCGGTGATCGATGGCCTGACCGGAGACCAGCGCTTCTTCATCGGCTGGGCCCAGGTCTGGCGGTTCATGGCCAGAGAGGACGCCCTGCGCCAGCGTCTGGTGCGGGGCCCCCATTCGCCGCCGCGCTACCGGGTCAACGGCGTCGTGCGCAATATGGACGCCTGGTATGAAGCCTTCGGGGTCACCGAGGATCATGCCCTCTACATTCCGCCCGAGGAGCGTATTCGCATCTGGTAGGCCCCCGCCCCGCCGCGAGGACCGATCCCATCTTCCGGCCGGCCTTCCCCCCGGGGACAGGCCGGCCGCCTGTTTTGACGGCCCGGAATTTCAGCTGGCCCCGTCCAGTGCCTCTGCTATGACCAGACCATGGCCATCGCCCAAGTTCTCTTTCCCCTCATGCTTCCCGAGCCCTTCGATTACGAGGTTCCCGACACGCTGTCGGTCCGCCCGGGCAGCTATGTTCGGGCGCCGCTCGGCAAGCAGGACCGCACGGGTCTTGTCTGGCGCCTGTCTGACGCGGCGCCACAGCGCGTCCTCAAGCCGATCCAAGAGGTGTACCCAACGCCGCCCATGACCGAGACCATGCGACGGTTCATCGCGTTCGCCGCGCGCTACAATGTCGTCGCGCCCGGACAGGTTCTGGCCATGGCCCTGCGTGCGCGTGGTGGTCTTCAGCCTTCCCCAGAACGGACTGTCTACACGCTGGGCGACCGGGCGCCGCAGCGCCTGACCCCAGCGAGGACGGCGGTCCTCGAGTATGCCCGGACCCAGCCGGCCCTGAGCGCCAGTGCTCTGGCCACCGGCGCCGGAGTCTCCACCGGGGTTGTCAAAGGCCTCGCCGACGCCGGCGCGCTTGTCGCGGCGGCCGAACCGGTGGACCGGGTCTTCGCCACCCCCGATCCTGATCGCACAGGCTTTCAGCTCAGCGCGGAGCAAGCCGACGCCGCCAACACTCTGCGGCAGGCCGTTCAAAAGGGTCAGTTCGCGCCCATCCTTCTGGACGGGGTCACTGGTTCAGGCAAAACGGAGGTTTATTTTGAAGCAATTGCGGCGGCCCTAAAACAGGACCCCACCAGTCAGATCCTCGTCCTGTTGCCCGAAATCGCCTTAACCCAGGCGGTCCTGGAGCGCTTCGAACGCCGCTTTGGAGCAGCACCTGCCCCCTGGCATTCGGGCCTCTCGGAGCAACAGCGCCGGCGCAGCTGGCGGGAAGTGGCCCATGGGAGAGCCCGGATCATCGTCGGGGCCAGATCCGCGCTCTTTCTGCCCTTTCAGTCTCTCAAGCTGATCATTGTCGATGAAGAGCACGACACGTCCTACAAGCAGGAAGACGGCGTCACCTACCAGGCCCGGGATATGGCCGTGATGCGCGCCAAACTCGAGCAGGCCGTGATTGTCCTGGCCTCCGCGACACCGGCGCTGGAAACCGTCGTCAATGTCGAGCAGGGGCGCTATGCCCGCCTGAAGCTGTCCGCGCGCCCCGGCAGCGCCAGGCTCCCCGATGTTGAGCTGGTGGACCTGCGCGCGGCCCCGCCCGAGCGGGGACAGTGGCTGTCACCACAACTTCGCCATGCCCTGGCCGATACGCTGGAGGCCTCGGAGCAGGCCCTGCTCTTTCTCAACCGCCGCGGTTATGCCCCGCTGGTGCTTTGCAAGTCCTGCGGCGAACGCCTCAAAAGCCCGGCGACGGACAGCTGGCTGACCGAGCATCGCTATACGGGCCGGCTGGTCTGTCACCTCACCGGCTGGTCCATGCCCAAGCCAGCCCATTGCCCCTACTGTCACGCCGAGGGCTCCCTGATGGGGGTCGGTCCGGGCGTCGAGCGGGTGGCCGAGGAGGTTCGCGTCCTGCTTCCGGGCGCCCGAGTCGAGATTTTTTCATCGGATACAGCGCTGGGCGGCGAGGCCACGCGGGAGATCATTTCCCGCATGGCCTCCGGCGACATCGATGTCCTGATTGGGACCCAAATTGTCGCCAAAGGACACAACTTCCCGAATCTGACGCTTGTCGGGATCATCGATGCGGACTCTGGTCTGCAGGGCGGGGACCTGCGCGCTGGGGAGCGCACCTATCAACTGCTCAGCCAGGTGGCCGGACGCGCCGGGCGGGCAGAGCGTCCCGGCCGGGCCCTGGTACAGACCTATCAACCGGACAATCCCGCCATGCAGGCCCTGGCCCTGTCCGACCGGGATGCCTTTCTGGCCATCGAACGGGATGTTCGTGAAGAACTCCAGCTGCCGCCCTTCGGACGCATGGCCGCCCTGATTCTTTCGGCACCGGACGCCGAGACCGCGGTCACCTTTGGACAACAGATCGCCCGTGCGGCTCCAAATGGTGAAAATATCACGGTCTACGGACCGGCCCCGGCCCCCATTGGTATCCTGCGCGGGCGACATCGTTTTCGTTTTCTGATCACCGCCCCCAAACAGGTTGATCTGTCGGCCTATATGGCCGCCTGGCTCAGCCGTCTGAAACTTCCGGCCGCCCTGCGACTGTCGGCAGATATTGATCCTTACTCCTTTCTCTGAGGGCAGCTGCGCGAATCCGTCACATATTCTGCCGCTCCCCCCTGTTGTCAGCCTCGGAACAACCTGCTAATCGCCCCGGAAGTTTCGGGCGGGTGGCAAGTTCATACGTCCGGAGTGCACGTGCCCGGGCAACGCCAGCCCCAAGGAATGGACCGAGATTTGACACAGTCTTCTGCCACACAGCTGAGTGACGTCGCCCGCCGCTATGCCGGCGCCCTGTTCAGTCTGGCCCGCGACAAGGACAAGCTTGGTCTGGTCTCAGAACAGCTGGGCGCCCTGCAAAAGATGGCCGAGGACAGCGCGCCGCTGAAGCGCATGCTGGACAGCCCGGCCATCAAAATCGAGGACAAGTCGAGGGCCCTGGTCGCCATCGCCGAGAAAGCCGGCTTCGATGCCCTCGTCGTCAACTTTATCGGGGTCATGGTCAATAATGGCCGCTCGGTTGACCTCCTCGCGGCCGCACGGGGCTATGACGCCCTGTATGCAGACCATCGTGGTATCAAACGGGTGATCGCCTCGACAGCGCACAAAATGACCAGCGCCCAGACGAAAAGCCTGTCCGGATTGCTGGCCAAAAGCGTCGGCAGTGACATTGAACTGGAAACACGGGTCGATCCCAACCTTATCGGTGGCGTTCGCTTGCAGATCGGGTCGACCCTGATCGATGCCAGCATCGCCGCAAAACTTGATCGAATGAACATCGCAATGAAGGGGGCGTGAGCTCTATGTCCATCAGCGCAGCAGAAATCTCTGGCATACTGAAATCGCAAATTGAAAATTTCGGGGTCGAAGCCGAGGTTTCGGATGTCGGCCAGGTCCTCTCGGTCGGCGACGGTATCGCCCGTGTCTACGGTCTGGACAACGTCCAGGCCGGGGAAATGGTCGAATTCAGTGGCGGCGTGAAGGGCATGGCCCTGAACCTCGAAAACGACAATGTCGGCGTCGTGATCTTCGGCGATGACCGCGGCATCAAGGAAGGCGACACCGTCAAGCGCCTCGACGAAATCGTGTCCGCTCCGGTCGGCCGTGGCCTGCTGGGTCGTGTGGTCAACCCGCTGGGTGAGCCAATCGACGGCAAAGGCGATCTCGCAGATGTGGCCAGCCGGAACCGGGTTGATGTGAAAGCCCCCGGCATCCTGCCCCGGAAATCCGTGCACGAACCGATGATGACCGGGATCAAGGCCATCGATGGCATGATTCCGATCGGCCGGGGCCAGCGCGAACTCGTGATTGGGGACCGCCAGACGGGCAAGACCGCCGTCTGCATCGACACCATTCTGAACCAGAAGCAGATCAATGACGCCGCGACGTCGGACAGCGAGAAACTGTTCTGCGTTTACGTCGCCATCGGCCAGAAACGGTCAACCGTGGCTCAGGTCGTGAAGACCCTCGAGGAACGCGGCGCCCTAGATTACACTGTGGTGGTTTCCGCAACCGCCTCCGAACCGGCTCCGCTTCAGTATCTTGCGCCGTTCACTGGCTGCACGATCGGGGAATGGTTCCGCGACAATGGCATGCACGCCCTGATCATCTATGATGACCTGTCCAAACAGGCGGTCGCCTATCGCCAGATGTCCCTTCTCCTTCGGCGTCCGCCAGGCCGGGAAGCTTATCCGGGTGACGTCTTCTACCTTCATTCCCGCCTGCTGGAACGCGCCGCGAAAATGAATGATGACCTCGGGGCCGGGTCGCTGACCGCACTGCCGATCATTGAGACGCAGGCCAATGATGTGTCTGCTTACATCCCGACCAATGTGATCTCCATTACGGACGGTCAGATCTTCCTCGAAACAGACCTCTTTTATCAGGGCATCCGTCCTGCGGTGAATGTCGGTCTGTCCGTGTCGCGGGTTGGATCAGCTGCACAAACCAAGGCCATGAAGAAGGTTGCCGGTTCGATGAAGGGTGAGCTCGCCCAGTACCGCGAAATGGCGGCCTTTGCGAAGTTCGGCTCCGACCTTGATGCGGCAACTCAGAAATTGCTCAACCGTGGTGCCCGGCTGACCGAGCTGCTGAAGCAGCCCCAGTTCTCCCCGCTTCAGATGGAAGAGCAGGTCATCGTGATTTATGCTGGAACGCGCGGTTATCTCGATTCTGTCGAGACCCGCGATGTCACCCGCTATGAAGCCGACCTTCTGGCCTACCTTCGGAATGACCAGGCTGACCTTCTGGCCAAAATCCGCGACGAGAAAGCTCTCACCGATGATATTGAGAGTGGCATCAAAGCGGCCCTGGACGCCTTCTCGAAGACGTTCGCCTAATCCACTAGACCGGGAGCTGCAGCCAGATGGCGAGCCTCAAGGAACTGAAAAACCGGATCGGAAGCGTGAAATCCACGCAGAAGATTACCAAGGCCAAGCAGATGGTTGCGGCGGCCAAACTGCGGCGTGCGCAGGAAGCGGCGGATGCGGCCAAGCCTTACGCCCGGCGCATGGCCAATGTGGTCGCCAATCTGACCGCGGCCATGGGCGAGGGCGCCACGGGCCCCAAGCTTTTGTCCGGCACCGGCAATGACCAGACCCACCTTCTGGTGGTGATGACAGCGGAGCGGGGCCTGTGCGGCGGGTTCAACGCCAATACGGCGAAAGAGGCCCGGCAGGTGATCCGGTGCCTTCAGGCCGACGGCAAGACCGTCAAGATCATCACGGTTGGCAAAAAGGGCCGCGAGGCCCTGAAATCAGACTATGCTGACCTGTTTATCGACCATGTTGATCTGAGCGAAGCCAAGGATAAGTTCACACCCTTCGCCATCGGTCTCGGCAAGGACCTGTCGGCCCGTTACGATGCGGGTGAGTTCGATGTCGCCACCCTGATCTTCTCGGAATTCAAGAACGTCCTGACCCAGTCCCCCAAGGCTCTGCAGCTGATTCCGGCGGAAGCCCCGGCCGAGGCCGACACGATTGATCTCAACGGGTCGATTTATATTTATGAGCCGAATGAGACCGAGATTCTCGAGGACCTTCTGCCGCGCTATCTCAACACGCTGGTCCTGTCGGCCATGCTGGAAAATGCGGCCGGCGAACAGGCTGCGTCCATGACCGCCATGGACAATGCGACCCGCAATGCCGGAGAGCTGATCGACAGCCTGACCCTGCAATACAACCGGGCCCGGCAGGCTCAGATTACCAAGGAGCTGATTGAAATCATCTCCGGCGCCGAGGCGCTGTAGGAGATCATCAATGAGCATCTGGGTCCATGAAAACGCCAAAGCCAAACGCGTCCGCATACATGCGGAGAGCTGCCGTTACTGCAAACCTGCCGAGGCGACGCAGAACGATATTTGGCACGGCCCCTTCGAAACGTTCGACGACGCGAACCGCGTTGCCGCGTCTCTGGGCTATGACGACATGCGGGCCTGCGGGACATGCAAGCCCGAAAATGCTGCGGCCGCCACGGCCGACCCTAAACCCAAACTGGTTGCCAGTCCGGCAAAACCAGAAAAAACATCAACTGAAACATCCCCTCCAAAGGAGACGCCTCGCATGAGCACTGCAAAACAAACCGGGCGTGTCAGCCAGGTCATCGGCGCTGTTGTCGACGTGGAATTCGACGGCGACCTTCCGGACATTCTGAACGCTCTGGAAACCGACAATCAGGGTAATCGCCTGGTCCTCGAAGTCGCCCAGCACCTTGGCGAAAACGCCGTCCGCACCATTGCCATGGACTCCACCGAGGGTCTGGTCCGGGGACAGGCCGTCACCGATCTTGGTGAGCCGATCACCGTTCCCGTTGGTCCCGCCACGCTGGGTCGTATCATGAACGTCATCGGCGATCCGATCGATGAGCGTGGCCCGGTCGAAACCGACTTGCGCAAACCCATTCACGCCCCGGCCCCCGACTTTGTCGACCAGTCGACCGAAGCGGAGGTTCTGGTCACCGGGATCAAGGTGATCGACCTTCTCTGCCCCTACACCAAGGGCGGCAAGATCGGCTTGTTTGGTGGCGCCGGCGTCGGCAAGACCGTTTTGATTCAGGAACTCATCAACAACATTGCCAAGCTGTTCGGCGGCTACTCTGTTTTTGCCGGGGTTGGCGAGCGGACCCGCGAAGGCAACGACCTGTATTATGAAATGCAGGACGCGAAGGTGATCGACCTCGCCGGTGAAAGCCGCGCAACCCTGGTCTACGGCCAGATGAATGAACCGCCGGGGGCCCGTGCACGTGTGGCCCTGACAGGACTGGCGCAGGCGGAATATTTCCGGGATGAAGAGGGCAAGGACGTCTTGTTCTTCGTCGACAACATCTTCCGCTTCACGCAGGCCGGCTCGGAAGTGTCGGCGCTCCTCGGACGGATCCCGTCTGCGGTGGGCTACCAGCCGACGCTGGCCACCGACATGGGGGCCCTGCAGGAGCGGATCACCACAACCAATAAGGGTTCCATTACATCGGTCCAGGCCGTCTATGTGCCTGCAGATGACCTGACAGACCCGGCTCCGGCCACGTCTTTTGCCCACTTGGACGCCACGACTGTTCTCAACCGTTCCATCGCCGAGAAGGGTATCTATCCCGCCGTGGATCCTCTGGATTCGACCTCGCGGATCCTCGACCCCCTGATCATCGGTCAGGACCATTATGAGGTGGCCCGCGGTGTTCAGGAAATCCTTCAGCGCTACAAGGAACTGCAGGATATCATCGCGATTCTCGGCATGGACGAGCTGTCAGAAGAAGACAAGCTGGCCGTCGCCCGGGCCCGGAAGGTTGAGCGCTTCCTGTCACAACCCTTTGATGTTGCAGAGGTTTTCACCGGATCACCGGGTGTTCAGGTCAAGCTGGAAGATACCGTTGCCGGCTTTAAGGGTCTGATTTCCGGCGAGTATGACCACCTCCCCGAGCAGGCCTTCTACATGGTCGGCTCGATCGAAGAAGCGAAAGCGAAAGCCGAAAAGATGCTGGCGGACGCCTAGCGTCCGGCCCGGCTGAGGAGTGAACCCGATCATGGCAGACAAGCTTCAGTTCTCCCTCGTCTCACCGAGTCGGGAGGTCTTCTCCGGGGAAGTGGACCACGTCGTCGCACCTGGCACAGACGGCGAATTTGGCGTTCTCGCCAATCATGCCCCCTTCATGACGACCCTGAAGACCGGGGTCGTTCGGGTGCTCGATGGAGATGTCGCCCGAATGCGCCTGTTTGTTCGGGGTGGCTTCGCGGATGTGACGCCAGCGGGTCTGACGATTCTCGCGGAAGAGGCAGTGAATCTCGATGGTGTTGATGGCGCCGAAGTCGGCTCCCAACTCGCAGCCGCTCGGGAAAAACTGTTGTCGGAAGGCGCAGACAGCCCCCATAGAACCGCGCTGCAGGAAGAGATAGACTATCTCGAGGCGCTACGCAGCGCGATCAGCGCCTAGCCAAACACCGCGACAGTCTGACGGCCGACCAGAATAGGGGTGCCGGACCGACTCCATAGACGCATGTCCTGGCTGGAATAACCATTCATAGCGGTCTCAGCCGTAGACTGCGAGAACCACCACCCCTCTTCCGTATCAATATGATCGGTGAGAAATTCTGCCATCCATGTCATCGAACTTATCGGCGCCGGAGCGGACATCATCGGCATGGCGGCCGGCGGTGGACAGTCCGCGATCGCCAGAATGGCCGTGGCATCCATGGGTGTTTCGGGATCAATACTGCGGAGCCATATGCCCATACAGCGCTCAGAGCTGGCGGATATCGGTGGGGCACCATAGGCCTGTCGCACATTGAAATGACGAGAGAAATTCGGCCGGCGGTCAGATGCGAAGAAAGACCGCATCTCGTCTGGACCACCAACTTCTGGCATCGGCATATGGGCGAACTTCAATGCGCTTTGACGCGCTGCGCCAAAGGTGAACAGACATTCGGCCATGATGGCATCAGCCACAGATAGCGTGCTACGGACAAAAGCCGTATTCTTGCCCCGCCGTAGCAGTCTGGTCTCGACCCGGATGGCACCTCCCACAGGTCCCACAAATGCCACCTGAGCAGATCTGACCGGAAGGTCGGGCACATCCCGACGCGCCGCCTCGAGACACAGAGCCGCGGTCAAACCTCCATAGGTCGTTCGCCCCTGCATCCAGTCCTCAGGGATTGTCAGCGCCAAAGCCCCATCGCTGACCGGGCGCAGCAGGGCCAGAAGCTCTGTGTAACTTGTCATAAACGTTTTCCGTTGGTGCCCCGCCAACACCTGGCGGAGCGGGGTCTCAAGCTGGTCCCTGGCTAGTGCTGACTTTCCGGTGTCGTCACCCGAAGGCCGTCCAGCGCGTCAGAAACAGTGATCTGGCAAGACAGGCGGGAATTGTCCTGAACATTCTCGGCGAAGTCGAGCATCGACTGCTCCATGTCCTCCGGCTGCCCCACCTTGGCCATGAAGGCATCATCGACATAAACATGGCAGGTTGCGCACGCGCAGGCTCCGCCACAGTCGGCATCAATACCGGGAACAGCATTCTTGATCGCCGTTTCCATGACCGTTTCGCCATTGGTCGCATCCAGCGTGCGCTCCTCGCCTGTATGATCGACAAAAGTAATTTTCGGCATGTCCATAATCTCCTTATGCGGCGGCCGCCGCGATCTCTTTCATAGATTGGGTTGTATCTCGCAATGTGTCTGGGGCAAGGCTGGCCCCGGAGACAATGAGCTTTTTAGACGCAAGGAACTCAGGAGCACTGTTTACGGCATCTACCGCAAGCAAGCGGCCAGCCTTCAGATAAAAGACCGCGAACTTCCGTTCCCCCGGATCCCCTCTGACGACCAAGGTATCATACCCCTCGCTGAGACCCGCAATCTGCAATTTGAGATCGTACTGATCGGACCAGAACCAGGGACAGTCTTCAACGGGGCGGGGCTTTCCCATAATGGCTGCTGCCGCAAGTTTGCCTTGCTCAATGGCATTATGAACCGACTCAAGCCGGCCCCGACGACCATAATGAACGAGCGGACGGCAGGCACAATCGCCGACAGCAAAAATCCGTTCGTCCTGTGTTCGCGTATCCCGGTCAACCAGAACACCGTTCGAGCAGCCGAGGCCAGAAGCTTCAGCAAGCTCCACATTGGGAACAATACCAATACCAGCCAGCACCACATCCGCAGGGATCTCCGTGCCATCGTCGAGCACAACGCTCTGAACCGATGATCCCCCAGTCAGACCTGTTACACGGACAGACGTGCGAATATCCACACCCTGCCGCAAGTGTTCTGCCTCATAGAAAGCGCTCATGACAGGGCTGGTCACCCTCGCCAGCACCCGATCCGCCATTTCAAGCACTGTGACCTTCAGTCCGAGCTGACGGGCCACTGCCGCCGCCTCGAGGCCAATATAGCCAGCGCCGATGATCACAAGCCGACACCCGGCGCGCATATGTGGCCGAACGCCCTCAACATCCCCCAGCGTCCTCAGATCAAAGACATTTGCGAGACCGGCCCCGGCCAGCGGAAGCGTCCGGGGACGCGACCCCGTCGCCAAGATTAAGGCATCATAGGACAGCGTCTCTTCGTTTTCCAGAAGGACCCTACATGCTGACCGATCAAGGGCGTTGACCCTGGTCTCAAGCTTCAAATCGACAGACTGCGCCCGATACCAGTCCATGGGCTTGAAATAGAGACGCTCCTTCGCGAGCTCCCCTTTCATGTAGGCCTTCGACAATGGCGGCCGCTGATAGGGAAGCTCTGGTTCTTCGCCGATGAGGGCCAGGTCCCCTGCAAAACCGTATTGTCGCAAAGAAGCACAGGCCTGTGCAGCCGCCTGCCCCGCTCCGACGATGACAATCCGTTCCGACGCCGACAAATCCACGATGTGTTCCTTCCGATTCCGGATTTCATGACGCATGCGTCACGTTTTTGCAAGCTCTGTCCCTGCTGGTCCTGTACACGGGCGCTCCGATCCGGTTTCCCGGTCTTGCCCACCCCCCCAAAAATGCCCTATCGCAAACCTTTGCAGCTGTCGGAACCTTGTCATGACAGGACACTCTGAAACAGATCGCCACGCACGCATGATGCAGGCCCTTCACGCCTTTGGGAGGAGCCAACGGAAAGGGGACCCCGCGACGCCACCGATTGTGTCATCGGTCAAATTCAACCTACCCGGTGATCCGGAGGCGCCTTTTGTTTACGGACGTTATGGAACGCCGACCCTTGAGGCCACAGAGGCCGCATTAGGCGCTCTCGAAGGAGCTCCCGTCATTGGCTTTCCGTCAGGCATGGCCGCCGTAACGGCCGCTCTTTTTTCTTCCGTCAAGTCGGGCGATCGCCTTCTGCTGCCATCGGACGGGTACTTTGCCGTGCGCGCTCTGATCGCCGAGTTCCTTGAGATACTGGGTGTTAAGGCGGATTACGTCCCGACACCGGCGCTAAGCACACACTCCCTTGGAGGCTACAGCCTGGTCTGGGTGGAAACCCCGTCAAATCCTGGACTCGACATTTGCGATCTGCAGAGACTGGCCTCTCGGACAAAACTCGCGGGTATTCCACTTATTGCCGACAATACCACCGCAACGCCGTTTCTTCAGCCCGTCCTCGACCTCGGCGCCGACATCAGCATTTGCTCAGACACTAAAGCCGTGTCGGGACATGGCGATGCCTTATTCGGCCACGTCGCCAGCCGCAATGAGGGGTTCATGGCCCGGGTTCGCGCCTGGCGAAAAATGTCGGGCAGCACCCCAGGGCCTTGGGAATCTTTTCTGGTTCAACGCGGCCTGCAAACCCTGGATGTCCGGCTTCAACGAATGTGTACAAACGCTAAAGCGGTTGCAGAGCTGGCGTCCAACCACGCCAAGATCCGGAACGTTCGATATCCCGGGCTCGAAACCGATCCCTGTAATGCCCTTGCGGCTCAGCAGATGAGTGATTTTGGATTTCTGGTCGGTTTGACCTTCTCAGATGCGGCAACGGCGGAGCAATTTATCGAGCACACCGCATCCATATATCCCTCGACCAGCTTCGGCGCGGTCCATACCAGCGGCGAAAGACGCGCCCGATGGGGAGACGCCGTCCCCGAAGGATACGTCCGGCTCTCTGTTGGTTGCGAACCAACATCCCATCTGCTGCGCTCTTTGAAAGACTCTCTTGATGCGCTTTGAACCTTTGCCGGAACTCGCCGCAACGGAGATATTGGCGCAACAGATCGCATCCCTGGTTAAACGAGGGGATGTGCTGGCACTCAGCGGTGGCCTCGGCGCAGGAAAGACCACCTTTGCGCGGGCCCTCATATCAAATCTTCTCGGCAAACCAACAGAAGTCCCCAGCCCAACTTATACGTTGGTTCAAACTTATCAGGGCCCTGATTTTCCCATCTGGCATTTTGATCTCTATCGTCTGAAGGAGCCCTGTGAGGTTTTCGAGCTAGGTTGGGAAGACACGTATGATGGCCTGATGGTCGTAGAATGGCCGGACCGAGCCGGCAGCCATCTGCCACGTTACAGGTTGGATGTAGATATTCAGCACTCCACAGAAAGCCGGATCGCACGACTGGCCGGACGCGGCGAAGACTGGCAGAGAAGACTAGATGAATGGTGATAGCGAACGCGACGACCTTAGACAAAAATTCCTTTCCCAGACCGACTGGGCGGCTGCTCGGCTCGTCTGGCTCGCTCAGGATGCTTCGACCCGACGTTATGCACGGTTGACGGGCACCAACTCAAGAACAGCTATCTTGATGGATGCTCCATCTGTTGAGCCCCCTGCCTGCTCGCCGGAAATGAGCGATGCAGAACGCGTAATATCGGGGTGGAATGCTCAGACACGTCTGGCCGCAAGCAGGATAGATGCCTTTGTGCTGATCGCCGACTATCTCAGGCAGGAGGGGTTCAGGCCTCCGGAGATTTACGCATTCGATTGCCAAAAGGGCTTCGCGTTAATCGAAGACTTTGGACCTGCACGCGAATTTGCGCGATTGATCGAAAAAGGCGACGCCGATGAAGTTGACCTTTACCGCCGTGCGGCCTGCCTGCTGGCGAAGCTCCACGCCAAGCCTGCCCCCAAACTTCTGGTCAAAGGGTCGGAAAAATGGCCAATTCTGACACTTGATGCGCTCGCGCTCAGGGTGAGTACGGACCTGTTTGTCGACTGGCTGCCCGCACTCGACCCCCGGATGACCATGAATGAATCGATCCGGGCACATTGGACCGAGGCCCGCGATAACCTTATCGATCTGACGGCACGCTTTCCGCGTCATTTCATTCTGCGTGATTTTCACGCGGAAAACCTCCTTCTGCTAGAAAATGGCGAGATCGGTTTACTCGATTTTCAGGATGCGCTTCTTGGCTGGGATGCGTGGGACATGGCCATGCTGACACAGGATGCGAGGCGATCTGTAAGCGGGGCGGCCGAGGACGCCGCTATTCGATCTTATCTCGATCAATCGGGGGAAGCTGAAGCTGACTTCAAAGAGCGGCTCGCCGTCATAGGAACCCTAAATGCCTTGCGTATAATCGGCGTGTTCGCGCGGCTCCAAGTCCGAGATGGAAAACCCCGATACGGTTCTTTTATGCCGCGCCAGCAATGGCTGTTGGCTCGTAATCTTAAACACCCCTCCGTAAAAACGATGAGAGATTTCGTAATGGCCGCAGCGCCTCTTGTTTTTGAGACCCACCCATGAACACAGTGCCCGACACAGCGATGGTTCTGGCCGCAGGCTTGGGCTCGAGAATGCGCCCCCTGACCGAAACAACAGCAAAGCCACTGCTGAAAGTCGGCGGACGCCGTATGATCTCCTACCTACTTTCCATGCTGGCGGAGGTGGGGGTCCGCAGAGCAGTGGTCAATGTTCATTGGTTTGCCGACGACCTCGAAACCTATCTGACGAAAGACCACGGGGTCGAGATTGTCATTGCAGATGAGCGGAGCCAATTGCTGGAAACCGGAGGTGCGTTGGCTGCGGCACGGTCCTTACTCGGCAAAGATCCTATTTTCGTCGTCAACACAGATGCGTTTTGGGCGCCAGCAGATCCGGCTCCTCTCGAGGCTCTGAGTAGAAAATTCAACGCCGCAGAGATGGATGAATGTCTTATGCTCGCGGATATTGGACGCTGCTTAGGCTACAAGGGGCAGGGCGACTTCCATCTTGAGAGAAACGGTCTCATTTCGAGGCGGCGACCATCTGAACAGGCCCGTTGGGCATATGCAGGTATCAGGATCCTGAAACCCCAACTCTACGATGACAGCCCGGTTCAACCTTTCTCGGCCAATCGTATCTGGGACCAGCTTTTACCGAGAAAACGGATGACCGGATTGCCACTTGATCGTTTCTGGCTGCATGTAGGTGACCCCCAGGCTTTAAAAGATGCTGACATGTGGGTGCGGTGCCACGGGACATGAGCAACCTGTTTGAAGCAAACGCTCCCAGAGTTCTTAATCTGCCGGCGGGGAGCCGTTTCCTGAGCCTGCTGGCCCAAGGTCTCATTGAGAGTCTGTTCTCATCCGATGCCCCCGAAGAACTGGCAAACGCCATCATTTATGTTCCAAATCGACGGTCTGCCCGCGCACTTGCCTATGCGCTCTTCAAGGCCAATGGCGAAAAAACGCTCCTACTGCCGGACATCCGGGCCCTTGGAGATTTGGAATCGTCTGAGTCTCCTCCTAGCGCAGAGCTCCGGCTTGCTCCCTTACCGCCTATTTTGCCCGCCGGACAGCGACTTGGAGGCCTCGCGCGCCTTGTACTGGCGTATTTCAGCAACCGTGGAACCGAAATACCCGCAGCAGCCGCTTTGTCCGCGGCGCGCGAGCTGGCGAGCTTGCTAGACCAAGCGGCGCTCTCCGGCGACGTCAGCTGGGACAAACTAGGACAAATCGTTGACGATCAAGACCTCGCTCATCATTGGGAAGACTCGGCGAAGTTCCTCGAAATCATTTCCGCGGCCTGGCCGAACCAGCTGGAACAGGCCATGGCCATGGATCCGTTCACCCGGCGCCTCGCCGCCGCTGAAGCTCTTGCCCGCCATTGGTGTCAGAGCCCACCGAAAGCGCCCGTCATTATCGCTGGATCCACTGGCGCGACCCCCGCAAGTCGGGTTCTGATGCAAGCTGCGCTTCAAGCGCCGAGGGGACTGATCGTTCTCCCAGGCCTCGATCCTCATATCAGCCCGACACGAGAACGGGAAATACGACAGACCCCTAGTCATCCTCAATTCACGCTTCTGCGGGCTCTCGACACGCTGGGTCTGAAGGCCCGCGACAGTGCGGTCTGGCCTGGCCTAAAAATGACCAAGCTTGGGGAAGCCCGCGGCAGGCTCATCCACGAGGCTCTGGCCCCCGCGGCGGAAACAGCAGGGTGGACTCGGCGTCTGCGCGCAATGGCTGAAACCAGCGACATCCGCACTTTTGTAAAACAAGCCGTTCAGGGTCTCGATATTATAGCTGCCGCTGATGAAGCAGAGGAGGCGCGTCTATCCGCCCTCCTGCTCCGACAGATTTATGAAACGCCTGATCAGACAGCTGCGCTCGTGACACCAGATGCGGGTCTCGCCCGTCGGGTTAGTGCCCTTCTGAGAAGCTATAATATCCATTGCCCCCCCTCCGCAGGATACCCATTGTCCCAGACCAAGGCTGGAAGCTTTGCTCTTCTGATCGGGGAATGGCTTTGTGATCCGACACATCCTGAGAAGCTTCTGGCCGTTCTGCGGCATGAGCTGAGCCAGTTCGGTGAGGATGCCGTCAACCAGCTGGATCGGCACCTGCTTCGGGGTCCACGTCTCTGGCGAACGCCTCAGGAGCTATTGGCGAGGGTGGCCCGGCTGAAAGAATTTGGAGACCGCAGACTACCATCGGAGGTCACGACTCAGATCGAGGATCTTCTCTCCACATTGGAGCCGGTGCTCGATAATCTCGCCGCCCTCAATGGGCCATCTGAATTCCAAACCGCACAGGTCATCCTCGATGCAATAACCGCAACCGCCCTACAGGTCGGAAAGCTCCCTTCACCCTGGATAGGCGAAGATGGTGCCGCCTTGTCGAAACTCTTCTCCGAATTGCTGGATATGAGCGCGCCTTTAGGCCCAATACCTGTAGCCTCCTTCATCGAGCTCCTGACTCAGGAAATGGTACGGGTCACGGCCCACCATCGGGATGGCGAAGGGCGTGTTGCAATTTGGGGCCCCCTTGAGGCCAGATTGCAATCGGCTGACCATATTATACTCGCAGGGTTGAATGAAGGTATTTGGCCCGCTCAGCCGGCAGCAGATGCTTTTCTCCCCAGACGGTTCCGGACCGTAATCGGGTTATCGGACCCAGACGAACGCGTCGGCTTATCAGCGCACGACTTCGCACAGCTGGCCTGTGCGCCCCGGGTCAGCATACTTCATGCGGCCCGGCGCGATGACAAGCCAGCAGTCGCCTCCCGATGGGTCTGGAGGCTGCGCATGCTCATCAGGGGAGCGCTTGATAAAACCCAGGCGGACGCTCTGCTCGCACCTGACCCGAACACCGACCCCCGAATGTGGCTGTCCTTTCTGAAGCAAGCTCCACCCCCTGATCCAAATCTCAATATTCGGCCGACCCCACGCCCCCCTCTGGCCGCGCGCCCGAAAAAACTCTCTGTGACCCGGATCGAAACACTCATCCGGGACCCCTACGCCATATATTGTGAGTCAATCCTGAAATTACGGCGCCTGGACAAGCCCTGCTTAGTGCCGGATGCGCGTCACAAAGGTACCGCAATCCATTCTGCCCTAGAGGCTTTTGAGGACGCGGGAGCCAACTGGCCAGCACCAACACTGCTCGACCGCATCGAAACAGAACTCGCCGGGCAAGGAGTCAGCATGGCTGAGATCTTGGCGCTTCGAGCGGTCCGCGAAAAGGTGGTCGGGGCCTTTCTCGACTGGCACGGCAAGGTCCAAAAGACCGTGGCAAAGCCCCCCCTTGTTGAAAGCAAAGGCGAACTTGAAATTTCCCTGAGCCAAGGGACCTTCAAATTGACGGGGACTGCCGACAGAATCGATTTTGAGTCCGATCAGACGCTGGCTATCTATGACTTCAAGTCGGGGGCTCCCCCGACCGAAAAGCAGGTCAAAAGCGGACTGGCACCCCAGATGCCTCTGCTCGGCCTCATCGCTCAGGAAGGAGCCTTCGAAGGATTAAAGAGCCCATTGGCGGTCTCCCGGCTCGCCTATATTCGTTTCGGATCTGCCTTTGAAGTGAAAGAATTAAAACAGCCGCCTAGCCCTCGAGACCTTATTCAGGAAACCAAGGCCGGTCTGATAAAGCTCCTGACAGGATTTGAAAACCCGGAACAGGCTTATCTGAATGCCCCTGTTCCAGAGCGCGTGAAATATGCGTCCGATTATGACCGTCTTTCGCGCAGGGACGAATGGTTGGGTCTTGATACTTATGACTGAACCCGTGTGGTCCCCAGCGAGCCCCAGTTTTGACCGGGCCATACAAGCTCAAGCTCGCGCTGCTGACCCGGAACGTTCGGCTTGGGTTGAGGCAAATGCCGGGTCCGGCAAAACAAAGGTTCTGATTGATAGGGTGGCCCGGCTCCTGCTGCGACGACCAGATGGCAGACCAGGGGCCCCACCAGACACCATACTTTGCGTCACCTACACCAAGGCTGCCGCTAATGAGATGCTATCAAGGCTATTCGAACGTCTCGGCTCCTGGTCGATCTATGACGATCAACGTCTGCAGATTGAACTGGCACGCCTCGAAGGGCGTTCACCAGACGACTATGACCGTGACACACTCGACCAAGCACGATCCTTGTTCGCTCGCGCGTTGGAAACCCCCGGGGGTCTGCGGATTGAGACAATACATGCGTTTTGTGCACGCATTCTCAGACGTTTTCCCCTGGAAGCCGGCATCGCCCCAGGTTTTGAGGAGATGGACGACGACCAAGCCGCACGCCTGTGGCGACAAACCCTCGACGATACCATCGAGCACGCTGTCCTGTCTGAACCAGAGGCTTTCCGCCTGATCTCCGAAACTGCGGGGGGGCGCGGCCTCGAGGCGCCTATTGAGGCCCTGCGTGATCATCGGGAAGCCTTGCTTCAGCTGGCTCATGCGCTCGATCTCAACCGGACGCCCCTGTCCGACGTGATCTATGGTGCTCTGGATGCCCCCCCCGACACTCCCAGCGCGATCATAGACCGCTGTATGGGCGCAGACTTCCCCAGGGACGATATCCGAAGGGCCTGGTTGGAGCTGACATCTGGGGCCGACCCCAAAGTCACCGCCAAGAAAACCAATCAGACTTTGGCGACCCGCTTGGATGCGGTACTCAACGCCCCTAGTGCTGAGGAAGCCTTCTCGCGATATATGGGGGCCATTTCTGGTAGCAAAGGCGACTGGCCCACTGGAACAAACCCCTATGCCGGAGCGCCGCTGGATCATAGCCTAGTAGCCAGCCTTTTTCGACGGAATCTCAGCAAGGGTGACCCGGAAGGCAGCGAGATCCATCGAATGAAAAAGGCGGATGCCGCTTACCGAACAGCCCGCACCGCGGAACAGAGCATCGCACTGCTCAAACTGGGGCTTCCCATCATTCGACACTATCAGACGCTGAAGCGCCAACGGGCGCTTCTTGACTTCGACGACCTCATTCACCACACGCTGCATCTGTTGTCGCAAAGCACGGCGGCACAGTGGGTGCTGTACAAACTTGATGGGGGGCTCAGCCACATCCTCCTGGATGAGGCTCAGGACACCAGCCCGGCACAATGGCGGTTGATGAATGCCTTGATTGCGGAGTTCCATGCCGGAACAGGGCGCGATCGCCTTGGTGACCCCAGAACGCAATTCGTCGTGGGAGACCCCAAACAATCTATTTATTCCTTCCAGGGCGCAGATCAGGAGCAATTCAAAATAGAACAAATGGCCTTTGCCAAGCAGCAGGCATCGCTTTATGGGCGCGCGAATATCCCAGAGATGACCATGTCTTTTCGGTCCTCACCCGAAATCCTGGCCTTTGTCGATGCTGTAAGGACAACTGTCCCGCTCGATGATGATGAGCTGGATCCCGTCCCGGATCTGGAAGATTCCTTCCAGCCTCACATCGCAAGACGCAGCAATCAGCCGGGACGGGTGGAAGTTTGGCCCCTTTTCAGGTCGCGAAGAGACGAGATCAAAGACAACTGGCTGACGCCCACCGATCACATTTCAGACCTGGCGCCAACCCGGCAGCTCGCCGCCGGCATCGCAGACTATATCAAGACAGTTCTAGATAACCGAGAGGCTGTTTGGCGAGAGCAGAACAATGGTGCCTGGCAGTACGAACCGGCTCATGCCGGAGATGTTCTCATTCTCCTCCGGCGCCGTAGTGCCCTTTTTCACTCTATCATCTCTGAGCTCAAGCGAAGAGAAATCCCGGTCGCTGGCGCAGACAGACTAAGGCTCACTGAGAATATCGGAGTGCAGGACTGTCTGAATCTCATGCGGTTTGCTCTTCAGCCGAATGACGACCTCTGTCTGGCGGAAATTTTAAGGGGGCCGTTCTGCAATCTGGTGGATGACGACCAGCACCTGTTCCGACTGGCCTATGGCCGCGGTCCGACTGAGACTCTCTGGGACCGTTTGCAAAGCCTGCAGGATGATACCTTCGAGCATGCACGAGAATTTTGTGCACACCTGATTTCGACACGAACACTGTCCGCCTTCGACTTTCTGAACCAACATCTCAATTCCACCGATGTGAAGGGGGTGTCAGGATGGGACCGGCTTTTGGGTCGACTTGGGGAGCCTGCCCGAGATCCCATTCAGGCCCTGATCAACAAAGCGCTCGGACATGCGCTTACAAGACCGGCAAGCCTGCAACACTTCCTCGCTGACATTGACGTCGACGACAGCGAGCTCAAACGCGAGCTGGGGGAAGCCGGCAATGCTGTGCGGGTTATGACAATTCATGGGGCAAAGGGCTTGCAGGCCCCAATCGTGATCCTTCCGGATACCTGCTCACCGACGCAAGTAACGAAGAATACAGTCTTCAAAACACCCACCGGAATACCTCTTTATGCCCCAAAATCCGTTTCGGACTGCAGTGTGACCCGTCACCTTCGCAGCCAGGAAAATGCCGCCAACGAAAAGGAAAGCCGCCGCCTTCTCTACGTGGCGCTGACCCGCGCGCAGGATCGCCTGGTGTTGTGTGGTGCTGCGCGCGGGAATGAAAAGCGCGGCTACGCTGCTTCATCTTGGTACAGATGGGGGTTGCTCGCCATGCGTCACCTGCTGTCAGAGGACATCCCGGAAGACGGGCCGGATGAAGTGTTGGTCTTCGGCGACGCAGTCCAGCACGGCACGGCCGATCCCGTCACGAGTGGTCTAACATCCATGATCCCAGGATGGCTAAAGAAATCGGTTGGCCCCGCAGTGCCCAATATCCTACTGGCTGCACCCAGCAGGCTCGGACGCGAAGACCAAACACCGATCTCAAATATCGCCGCCAGCGTGAGACAGCATTCTCTTCGACGCGGGCAACTTATTCATCAGTTACTTGAACACTTGCCGTCGACCTCACCGGACAGGTGGACCCGCGTGGCGAAGGCCTTTCTTGACCACGCCCCTGACCTGTCAGCGGATCTGAAATCGGAAATTCTGAAAACGACATTGGCGACGCTGGAGCATGATGAATTCGCTGAGATCTTTTTCGGCCCCGGTCGTAGCGAGGCCGCCATCGTGGGCAAACTCGAAAATGGTCTTGCCATCAATGGCCGAGTCGACCGTCTGGTGATCGAAGATCACCGCATCCGCATCGTTGATTATAAGACCGACCGACCGGCCCCGGAAAACCCGTCAGAGATCGACACTTCCTACAAGGTCCAGATGGCAGCGTATGCTGAGATAACCAAACAGCTCTATCCCGATCGAACGGTTGAATGCGCCTTGTTGTACACGGACGGGCCAAACCTCATAGTTCTGAATCCCCTGGATCTGTCAGAAACCCTTAACGGTCTGAAGATGGACGTTTGATCCAGACAGAATCTTCCTATTTAGTCACAGCAAACCCAGAACAAGGAGGTCGATATGGCCGCAGAACACATCACGGATGATACTTTCGAGGCTGCAATTTCAGGCTCCACGCCCACTGTAGTAGACTTCTGGGCGGAATGGTGCGGCCCCTGCAAACAAATGGCCCCCCACCTGGATGCCATAGCTGACGAGCTGGCCGGGAAGGTCAGTGTCACAAAAATCAATGTGGATGACAATCCGATGGCAGCCTCGAAGTATGGCATCAGAGGCCTGCCAACCCTGATGATATTCAAGGATGGGAAAATTATTGAGACCCACACGGGCGCAATGTCAAAACAGCGAATCGCGGAATGGATCAAAGAAAACGCGTGATCAAATCGGACATCGCAAACCACAAGGCCCTGCCGCACCGGCAGGGCTTTTTTTGTCCTCTGCTGCGCCTATGCTCCAGACATCACAGGAGGAACACCGATGGAACCCTATCGTCCACTTAATCGCTCAGTCGCCGGCAAAACCGTCTTAATTACGGGCGCAGCCAGCGGCATGGGACGGGCCACAGCACACCTGTTCGCGTCGGAAGGGGCGAAGGTCATGGCAACCGATCTCGATGGTGAGGGCGTTGAGCGGGTTGCAGAAGAAATTCGTGGCGCGGGTCTTGCTGATGTCGACGCAATGGAGCTGGATGTCGCTAACGTGGACGCCCTGAAGGCTGCCGTAAAAAGAACCATTGCCCGTTTCCACGCGCTCGACATCCTGATCAACAATGCAGGCTTTGCAAAGCCCGTGCACCCAAGTGACGACCTGTATGACGATGTCTGGGAGCGTAGCATAAACGTTATGCTCACAGCGCACCAAAGGCTGATCCGCGCAGCGCTGCCCCATCTCATGGCCTCCCCAGAAGGCGGACGCGTGGTGAATATCGCTTCAACGGAGGGGCTGGGCGCGACCCCATTGAATGGTCCATATGTGTCGGCCAAGCATGGCGTAATCGGTCTGACCCGCGCAATGGCGGTCGATTTGGGACGCGATGGTATCACCTGCAACTGCATCTGTCCGGGACCCATCCACACGGGCATCACCAGTGGCATTCCGGATGAACACAAAGAAATTTATGCGAAAAGGCGGGTTCCACTTCGCCGGTATGGTTTGCCCGAAGAAGTCGCGAACATCACCTTATCTCTCTGCCTGCCAGCAGCATCGTATCTCAATGGCGCAATTATTCCCGTCGATGGGGGCATGAGTATCAAAAACGCCTAGACTGGTGCTTGATTGTTGAGCGCCAGAACCTCTCCCGCCAGATAAAGGGAGCCACAAATAAGAATACGGGGAGTACCGCTGGCCACAGCAGCCTGCAGGCCATCTTCAAGGCTTCTATGTGCATGAACATTTGGCAGGTATTGCGCCGCAGTACGGGCAAGATCTTCGGGACATGCGCCTGCATGACCCGGCGCGTTCGGGACCGTGTAGACCGCGTCGACGGGCCCCTCAAAAGCCCGAAAGAAAGCCGCGTGGTCTTTCGACGCCATCATAGCGGTCACCAACGCCGTACCGCCTCCCATTTGACGAAGGACCCCGCAGATGGCCCTTGCAGCATGCGGATTGTGTCCACCATCAAGCCAGACGCTAGCGGTGCCCATCCGCTCGGTCAGGGGACCTGGCCCAAGCTGCTGCATCCTCGCGGGCCAGCTTGCCTTCTGAGCACCGCGCCAGATGGCCTGATCTGATATCGCTGAATGCTGGAGTGTACGCAGAGCCAAGCTCGCCAACCCCGCATTGTACCGTTGATGGGCTCCCGGGAGAGCCACAATTTCCGGGACCGTCTCAAGGTCGTCGACCGTCATAAATTTTAGTGGTGCGCGAAAGCGCCCCGCAGTCTCCTCGAGAACCTCCACAACTACTTTGGCCTGTGGCGCACTGACAACAGGACAGCCCGATTTGATAATGCCAGCTTTCTCCGCCGCAATCTGTTTCAGTTCGGTTCCAAGAAACTGCTTATGGTCATAATCGACAGGGGTGATGACGCTCATGGCCGGCTGCGCAATAATATTGGTAGCGTCGAACCGACCTCCAAGGCCCACCTCCAGAATCAGAAGGTCTGCAGGGGTCTCGCTGAAAGCCAGCAATGCCGCCGCCGTTGTCGCCTCGAATTGAGTAATCGGCTGGTTGGCAATCGCCTCCCGGGTTCGTTGTAGCCAACCGACCAGTTGCGTATCCTCCACCAGAGATCCGGCCAACCGAATACGCTCATTAAATCGAACCAGATGGGGCGAGGTGAAGACATGAACTTTAAGACCGGATGCTTCCGCCATGGCCCGCAGATAAGCGCAAGTGGACCCCTTTCCATTGGTTCCGGCCACATGAATAACGGGCGGCAAGCGGTCCTGCGGTCGCCCCAGATGCTCAAGCGCCTCGACAATTCGACCCAGAGAAAGTTCAATCTGTTCAGGATAGAGGCCCTCGAAAGCCTCCAGAGCCGCGGTGACCGCGGGGGCCTGCCGAATCAACCTCGATGTCCACCTGTCTTGCGACTCGGCACATCCGCTGATGGTGGCGTCACCGGCGTCTCAGAGCCATATTTCCCCTGTCCCTGATCCGATGACATCAAGTGCTTTAGCAAAGTTGAGAGAACGCTGCGGACCTCACTGCGAGACACGACGATGTCGACCTGTCCTTTCTCGCGCAAAAATTCTGAGCGCTGAAAGCCGTCCGGAAGCTTCTCACGAATAGTCTGTTCGATCACTCTGGGGCCGGAAAATGCGATCATCGCACCTGGCTCGGCCAGATGAACATCCCCAAGCATAGCATAGGAAGCCGAAACACCGCCCGATGTCGGATCACACAGAATGACAAGATAAGGAAGACCGGCCTCTTTCACCTCCTGGATCGCAAGCGTCGTCCTGGGCATCTGCATCAGAGACAGGGTTCCCTCTTGCATTCGGGCACCGCCGGAGGATGTGCACACAATAAAAGCCGCTTTGCGGGCGACCGCCATCTGAGCTGCAGCAATAAATGCTTCTCCCGCAGCCATTCCCAGTGAACCGCCCATAAACGCAAAATCCTGAACCAGAACAACGGCCCGTTTGTCCCCGATTTTTCCAAATGCTGCTGACATGCAGTCGTCTTGCGAGACCGGCGGCACAGAACCAGAATCCGGCGCTTCCTCCCGATCCCGCTTGGACAACTTGACCTTCGCAGCTTTGAGTCTTGCGGGATAGGGCTTGTCGTCCTTGAATCGGAGGGGGTCCTGAACAACAGGCGGCAATGGAATAGGTTCCCAGCGCTCCTTATCAAACATCAGCCGGAAGCGACGACGAGGGGAAATACGCAAATGAGCGCCTGCGGGCGTGACGTAAAAACTTTCTTCCAGATCCGATTTATAGATCAGCTCGCCGGACAGTGGGCATTTCACCCACAAATTGTCGGGCGTGTCTTTCTTCGTTGCCGAGAGCAGGCCTTTAAGGCCTGGTGTCCTGAAATTTGTTAGCCAGTTCATCGCCTTGCGACCCCCTAGTGGCTTTCTCCTAAAAGCGCTGTCCCTTTCAGCGCCACACTGAGCTCCCTCGTGAGGTCGCCCATCTTTAAACCAGCAAGATGCGGTGCACCGCCCTCACTGGCAACCCTTGCACAATCCACCAAAGCGGACCCTACCACAACCCCATCAGCGATCTTCGCCATTTCAGCAGCCTGAGCCCCGGTTCTGATCCCGAAACCTACACAGACTGGCAGCCCGGATATACGCCGGGCCATTTCAACACCGGGGCGAACGTCCTCCGGAGCCGCCGCGCCTGAACCCGTTACGCCGGCGACAGCGACATAATAGAGGAACCCGCTTGCGCCCTCAGCAATGATGGCCATCCGAGCCTCGTCAGTCGTCGGCGTCGCCAGCCGAATCGTCGACAAGTTATGTACCTGAAAGGCCTCTCGGAGGGGACGGTCCTCTTCTGGAGGCAAGTCAACAATGATACCGCCATCCAGACCCGCCTGCGCGGCCGCCCGCGCGAAGACGTCATAACCCATGCGACTGATCGGGTTGGCATATCCCATAAGAATAAGGGGGGTTTCCGTGTCGATCTCGCGAAACCTGCTGGCCAGGGCCAACACGTCCGCCAGCGTGACTTTATTGGCCAGCGCCCTCAGGGCCGCCCGCTGTATAGACGGGCCATCCGCCATGGGGTCCGTAAAAGGAGCACCGAGCTCGATAATGTCTGCCCCATTATTCCGCAACGCACACAATGCCTCAAAGCTGGCCTCCAAATCAGGATCACCCGCCATGAGATAAGTCACTAGTGCTGCCCGGCCCTCAGACTTGACCTTTTCGAAACGCGCTCTGATCCGCTCTGTTGTCATGAAATATCCGTGTTTTCCTTGAGCCAGTCCGCATAGGGCGCGCTGACCTGATGACAGTCCAACGCCACGATGCCGGGTACATCATAAGGATGGAGCTCGGTCACCAACGCCTCAAGAGCGGAAAAATTCTCCCGGGGCGCCTTCAGCCAGAGCAGAAATTCCCAGGCCTGTTCAACAACACCGCGCCAGCGATAGGTCGACATCACCGGGCCCTCAATGTTGGCACAGGCGGCCAAGCGGGTCTCGACAGCGCGGTCTGCAATCTCGCTGGCCAGGCGCTGGTTTGGACAAGACACCCTGATCATCTGGACACCCATCACGACCGGACCTCACAATCAGGAACAGCAAATCTTTTTATCAAAATATACACTCCGGCGACCAACATTACATTTTGACGCCTAACGCATCGGCCACCGAGAAGACGTCCTTGTCTCCCCGTCCGCACATATTCAGAACGATAAGCCCCTCACGTCCGAGAGTTTGAGCTACCTCACCCACTCGAGCTAATGCATGACTGGGCTCCAGTGCGGGAATAATCCCCTCCAGCCGACTACAGAGCTGGAAGGCCTGCAAGGCTTCCGTATCCGTGCAGGAGAGATATTCGGCCCGGCCTGTATCATGCAGAAAAGCGTGCTCGGGGCCAATGCCCGGATAATCAAGCCCGGCACTGATCGAGTGCGCGTCTAGGATCTGTCCGTCGTCGGTTTGCAAGAGATAGGTTTTATTGCCGTGCAAAATACCGGGGACACCCCCATTGAGTGCGGCAGCATGCTCGCCTGAGCTAAGACCATGGCCTGCAGCCTCGACCCCAATCAAGCGAACGCCCTCATCCTCCAGAAAGGGATGGAACAGCCCAATCGCATTTGATCCCCCTCCAATGCAGGCCATAAGCACATCAGGCAAACGCCCCTCCCGCTCCTGAATCTGGGCTCGGACCTCTCGGCCAATCACGCTCTGGAAGTCCCGAACAAGTTCAGGATAAGGGTGAGGACCAGCCGCCGTCCCGATACAGTAAAACGTATCCTCGACATTGGTCACCCAATCGCGCAATGCCTCATTCATGGCATCCTTCAGCGTCCCGGTGCCACTTGAAACGGGGACAATTTCAGCACCAAGCAACTTCATCCGAAAAACATTCGGCTTCTGGCGCTCAACATCGGTCTCACCCATAAAAACAACGCACTGCAGGCCAAACCGCGCACAGATGGTTGCAGTCGCCACACCATGTTGTCCGGCGCCAGTTTCGGCGATAATTCGCTTTTTCCCCATCCTCTTGGCCAGTAAGACCTGACCAAGGCAGTTATTGATTTTGTGAGCACCGGTATGGTTTAACTCGTCCCGCTTGAAATAGATCTTGGCCCCGCCGAAATGCGCCGTAAGCCGCTCAGCATAATAGAGCGGCGAGGGGCGACCGACATAATGGGTCCACAGGTCCGCCATTTCTGCCTGAAAGGCAGGATCCTTACACGCAGCTTTATACTCTTTTTCCAGATCATGAATGAGAGGCATAAGTGTTTCAGCGACATAACGACCGCCGAAATCCCCAAAACGACCATTTTCATCTGGCCATTGGTTCCAAGTGTTGTGCAAATCCATCAGCTCATCCTCAAGCGAGTTTCACCGCGTCGATAAAAGCGCGGATCATATCCTCGTCCTTTACGCCGCGCACGCGCTCAACACCAGAGGAGACATCCACCGCGGGCGCTCCTGTCGCAGCAATCGCGGCAACAACATTGTCGAGGGTGAGGCCACCCGCCAGAAGCCAGGGACCTGGCATTTCCACCCCGTCTAACAGACCCCAGTCGAAAGGCTCTCCATTCCCCCCTGGAATAGTGGAAGACACCGATGGCGCAGCATCAAGCAAGAGACGGTCAACAGGCCAAGCTTCCAATGCCTCAAGATCATCCTCATCTTTGATCCGCAGAGCTTTCCACATTTCGCAGCGCCCCCCGGCGAGACGCCCCAAGTGACCCAGCTGGTCAGGGGTCTCGGATCCATGGAGCTGAATGGCGTTCAGCAGCCCAAGCGCAGCCACCGACTCGACCAGCTCGGGATGGGGATCCACCATCAAAGCGACGCAGGCCGTTCCAAGGCCCTGCGCAAATTCCGCCAAATCGACCAGGGGCTCCAGCGCATGAGGCCCGGATGCAAGAATGTTCCGGGGGCTGGGCTCGTATAGAACAAAACCGACCCAGTCGGCGCCAGCCTCAGCGGCTATGCGAACATGTGATGTATCACGCAGACCACAGATTTTTACGCCCGTCATGACCGGCACGTGCGGTTTTGATCCAACATTGTCAAGTCAACTTCAGAAGCCCATGTTCAGCCTCTGCAACAAGTCAGCAATACCATCCTGATCATATTTAATCCGAAACTTCAGGAATGGGCCCTGGCGGGCGTATTCTGAAAGACTGAAATCATCATCCTGATAGCCTGCGAAGTTCCACCCGAGGCTTATCCACATATTCTCCGCGGGGGACCATCCCAAGCTCGGCCCGACGGCCCATTGCCCGGTGCCGCTCAGCGCCTCAGAGATCCAGCTGGCCTGCAGGCCGACATCAAACCGCGCCGTCAGATCAACCCGGACCTCCGTCACAGACGCGCTGCAACCGGCGGACCGAGACGCGGCTTGTACACCTGTCGCAATTTTCGCATGTTTGGCGGATCGGCCTTTTCCGAGCCCGCCGAAGCACCTCAGCGGCAGGCCGCGGCCGCCCGGTCAATCGCAGAGGAAGAGCCGGAAAGGGAGAAGTGGTAGGTCACCCGCGTATTACGCCAGGACGTCGCCTCAACCCGCAGCTCCCGACCGCGTTTCAGTGCGCGGACCAGACGGGCATCATCACTGTCCTGGGCGAAGGCTTCCGCGCCGACCCCATAGAGCGTCCAGCTCTCACGGCCGATCTGCGCCTTGCCGGGCAGATCGGCGCGCAGATCATAACCCACTTTCAGACTGGGCTGATTGCGGGCCCGCCCCGTGCGCCAGCTGGACACGTAGAACCAGACCTCGCCATGATCGGCCGCCTGTGGAGCCTTGTCGGTCGCCTGGGTCGCGGCATAACACAGGGTTTCACCGCCAACGGTCTCGGTGAAAACCGTCCAGTCGCTGTATTTGCCAAGGGCACTGGGCGCGGCCAGAGCCACCGGCCCCAGTGACAAGGCCCCCAGCAGACCGGCTACAGACCGCAACATCATGGCGCTTCTCCTGTGAACGACACCTCAACACCAACCAGTTTTATCCATGAGGGTTAAGGCCGAAATAAGACGCGGATGTTGTGCGGCCTTCAGAGATTTATTTTCTCGCCGCGGTTGCGTTGTCTCTATAATGAGCGCTTTATACGTGCAGAAAGCGCTTTCAGGGGATATGATTTGGCCCTCCAGCATGGGATTCTGGCCGAAGACGAACGCACGCATTTCGCCAATTGCATGGGGCGGATTGCACGTGAGCGCTGTCGCGCCTCCTTCGCCGAGCTGTTCGAACATTTCGCGCCCCGCCTCAAAAGCTATCTCATTCGTCTGGGCAGTGACCCTCTGGCCGCGGAAGAAATCATTCAGGAAGTGATGCTGAACGTCTGGCGCAAGGCCGATCAGTACGACGCCACACAGGCCTCGGTCTCGACCTGGATCTTCCGCATCGCCCGTAACCGGCGCATTGACAGCCATCGACGCCTGGCCAGACCGGACCTGGATCCGGAAGACCCCCTCCTGCGTCCCCCCGATGCCGAGTCCCCGGACGTCATCGTCAACAGGCACCAGGTCGAAATCGTCGTCCGGCGCGAACTCGAAACCCTGCCAGAAGAACAACTCACCCTGTTGCAGGCCGCTTTTTATGACGGCCTGTCTCATTCCGAAATCGCCAAACGCTTCGAACTGCCTCTGGGAACGGTGAAATCGCGTATTCGCCTTGCTTTTCAGAGACTGAGAAAAAGTTTGACCGGCGAGCATTAAACCAAAGCTCACAATCTTCGCTTGCATGGCCTTGACGGAACGAAATTTGAATTATTATCGACTGTGAAGAGAGTGTTTTTTAGGGATAAACCGAGACCATGCTTGCGCGAAAGCCATCTGATTTCGGCGAAATATACAGTGCCTACGCCGCTGGATGTCTGGACCCGGCCTTTCAGCTCCTCGTTGAGACTCAGGCGGCGCTACGCCCGGATGTCCGGCAGGCCGTGGCGCAGGCGGAAACCATCGCAGGCGTGTTTCTGGAGACCGAGGCCGCCACGGCCGTGTCCGATGGGGTTCTCGATCAGCTCCTCTCACGCATTGACGGGCTGGACCAGACCGCCAACGAACATACACGTGCCGCAGAAAGGGCCGGAGACATTCTTGATGAGATCCTGCGCCTGCCCGCCCCGCTGCGGGATCAGGCTCTGGAAGCGAGCATGGACAGGTCCTGGACAAAACTGGCACCCGGCGTGTCCCGCTTAAACCTCGGCGTGGAAAGTTCCACCGAGGTCGAGCTTTACCGGATTGAACCCGGCCGAACGCTCCCCCGCCACTCCCATCGCGGCAATGAGCTGACGCTGGTGGTGGCCGGCGGCTTCGAGGATGGCACCGGCCACTTCCGGGCGGGCGACCTGTCCGTAAAGGGCCCACAGGATGTTCATCAGCCTACCGCTGACAGCGATAGCATCTGCTTTGCGCTGGCCGTGCGCGATGCGGGCCTCGAGTTCAAGGGCGTTTTTGGCCTGGTCCAGAAAATGCTTCGCCGCTAGGCGCCGCGTGACCTGACTCAGCTGACGATCGCCAGACGCCGGGTTTCGAAAACCTTCAGCACCTGATGCAGATCCCGGCCTCGCTTTAAAATCTGGTCCTGACTGCCATGCACAGCATAGGCCCCCTGCGCCTGAGCCAGTGCCGGCGTCTTGACGACACGCCAGGTGGGACGCTCCGCGTGACGGCGATAGATAGCGAACACCGCCTGATCCCGGTACATGCCAACAGCATAGTCTCTGGCCTCACCAGCCATCACCAGTCGGCCATAGACATCAAGGATGGATGACATTTCGGCGCGCTGGAACGCGATGTTCACTGGGGGTGCATGTTTCGGAAGTGGTGTGACAGATCCCATACAGGCCTCATGACGCAATATTAATACAGATTAAGGCAATTTTGCCTTATCCCCGCCTTGCGGCGGACACCAATTACGACCACTGTGCATATGTCGGGTGGTGGAGTCCACAGTCATCCTGGACCCATCAGCCCCCCCAGCCCCCCGGGGCGACTGCCTCCACCGTCCGACACCTCCCTGAACCCGGCTCGAGCGTCCAGACCGCAAAACCCGATTCTAACGGCAGCCAAACTGGTCATTCCCGACAAAGACGGCTAGGGAGTCTTGGTGGCGGGACAGGATTTCTTTGCCGATGCTTCGTGTGGACTCTTTGACGAAATGCTTCGATTCGGGTGCTGCGGTCAGCGCGGTCTCGTTTGAGGTCTCAAAGGGCGAAGTGGTGGGGTTTCTCGGAAAGAACGGTGCCGGAAAATCCACCACCATGCGGATGATCTGCGGGGTTCTGGACCCCGATGCGGGGGATGCCAGGCTGCAGGGCCGTTCCATTCTGACGGACCGCCATCAGGCCCAGCGTCTCATTGGCTACCTGCCAGAGGGCGCGCCCCTCTATCAGGACATGAACCCCCTGGACTATCTGGCCTTTCTGGGCGCCTGCCACGGGCTTGCGCGTCATGCGCTCAGACATGCCATGGACCGCGCCATAGCAGATACCAGGATTGGCGATGTCGCGCATCGTCGGGTGGCCAGCCTGTCGAAAGGCTACCGCCGCAGGGTCGCCCTGGCCGGCGCCCTTCTGACCGATCCCCCCTTCCTGCTTCTGGACGAACCCATGGATGGCCTCGACCCGGTTCAGAAACAGGCCATGCGCGCCCTGATCAGACGCATGTCCGCCGAAAAGGGCATTCTGATCTCGACACACACGCTGGAGGATGTGGCCACCATGTGCAGCCGGGCCCTGATTATTGACGAGGGCCGGCTGATCGCCGATCTCACGCCAGAAGATCTGGCGCGGAAGCATCCGGAAGGCCTGGAGGCGGCGTTCATCGAGCTGATTTCCACGCCACAGGCGGGCCGGTCATGATGGCAGATCTGGCCTTTGTCTGGACCGGAATCAAGGCCGGCTGGTGGCGCGAAATCAGGGCCTATTTTGCCACGCCTCTGGCCTATCTCTTCCTTGCGATCTTCCTGTTCACGCTGGGGGCCTTCACCTGGGACGTCGCGGGTTTCTTCGATACCGGTGCCGCGGACCTGACACCCTTTTTCACCTGGCACCCCTGGCTTTACCTGTTGTTCATGCCGGCGCTGGCCATGCGCCTCTGGGCCGAGGAAAGCCTGTCCGGGACGCAAGAGCTCCTCCTCTCCCTGCCCGTCAGCCTGCCCGGACTGGTGATCGGTAAATTACTGGCTGCCTGGAGCGTCGCCGGGCTGGCCCTTGTGCTCACCTTTCCGTGGTGGATCAGTGTCAATTATCTGGGTCCGGCCGATAACAGCTCTATCGCGCTTTCCTATGCCATGAGCTGGATCATGGCCGGGGCCTATCTCAGTCTCGGGTCCATGATGTCTGCGCTGACCAGAAGCGCCGTGATCGCCTTCGTTCTGGGTGTTCTGGGGGCCTTTGCCCTGACCGCGGCGGGCTGGCCGGTTGTGACAACCCCGGTGGCCCAGCTGTTTGGACTGTCAGCCGCAGAGACGCTCGCGGCTTTCTCTTTTCTGACCCACTTCGAAACGGCGCAGCGTGGTGTTCTTGAGGTGGGAAGCCTGTTTTATTTCCTGTCGGTCATCAGCCTCATGATCGCGCTGAATACAATTCTGGTGCTGTATCGGCGGCGGAGCGGAAGATGACGGCACGCCAGCATCTCGCGGCCATGGGCGCCGCATTGGTCCTGCTCTTCATGGGTGTGAACCTCCTTGGACAGAGCCTTCTGTCGGGCCTCCGCATCGACTTCACCGAGGCCCGCCTCTATGCGCTTTCCGACGGAACCCGCGCCACGCTGAGCCGCCTGTCAGAACCCATCGAAGTGACGATGGTCTACACGCGCGATGCCGGGCGCACGGTTCCTGCCATTCAGGCCTATGCCAACCGGGTCCGCGAAGTGCTGAAGAGCTATGAGGTCCTGTCACGCGGCATGATCAGGCTCCGTATCCTTGATCCGCGTCCTTTTTCCGAAGATGAGGATGCGGCCCTCGCCAATGGTCTGCGTGTGCTCTCGACCGGGGGCCCGGACCCGGTCTATTTCGGGCTGATAGCCCGAAACAGCGTTGATCAGACGCGGGTCATACCGTTTTTGTCTCCTGATCAGGAAACAAGGCTGGAGTACGAACTCACACGTCTCCTGCAGCGGCTGGATCAGCCCCGTGCGCCACGTCTTGCCATCCTGTCGGCCCTGCCCGGCATTGATGCCGTGACCCCAGAAGCCGGCTACGCCCTCCTGCGTGACCTTGAGGCGAGCTACAGCATCGACCGGCTCACGCCAGACTTCGCGACCTTGCCCGACGACATTGACGTCCTGTTCATGGTTCATCCGCCGCCTCTGGATGCGTGGCAACTCTGGCAAATCGATCAATACATCCTGTCCGGTGGAAAGGCGCTGATCCTTCTCGACCCGGCCGCCAAGACCGCGCCCGGAACCGGGCCCTTTGGTCTCGGTGATCGTCAGATCCGGTCTGATCTCGGACCCCTTATGCAAGCATGGGGCATTCAGCTTGATTCGGCCGCTCTGGCGGACAGCCTCACCGCTCTTCCCATCGAGATTGAAAGCGAGAGCGGCCGGACCGAGATCGTGGCGCATCCTCTGTTCATGTCCATCCCGGCGGACCTCATGGATCCGGACAGTCTGGTCGTGGCGGGGCTGTCCCGGGGGATCAATCTCGCTGCCGCGGGCCGCTTCATCATAGATCCGCAGGCACCGGGGCACCACCAGGTCCTGATGCAGAGCGGGCCCGCGCCAAGTCCTGTTGATCCGGCACGCGCCGCGCTCGACCTCTCGGCCGCGCAGACGCTGGCGCTGTATGAGGCCGGCGACGCGCCGGCGATTCTGGCGGTTCGCCTGTCGGGATCCCTCGACAGCGCTTTTCCAGACGGTCCACCACAGGCCCGTCTTCCCGACGACCCCCTGGATCGGGAATGGGTGCTGGCGGCACAGCAGGAAGCCGGGCCGGGCCTCACCCGCAGCACGGGCGCCGCAGATATCATTCTCGTGGCCGATGCCGACCTGGTTGAAGACAGCCTGTATCTGACGCCCGGTGATCAGGCCGATTTTGCCGACAATGGGGTCTTCCTGCTCAATGCCCTTGATAGCCTGACTGGCGGGACTGAGCTGATGGGGCTCAGGGCCCGGGCGCCGGGTCACCGGCCCATGGCACGGCTAGATCGATTGCGCGCCGCCGCCCAGCAGGCCGTCCAGTCAGAACGCTCAGCCCTGCAGGCTCGGCTGGATCTGGCACAAGCCCAGCTTGACGACCTGCAAGCGCTCCTGGCCCGGCAGACGGTACGGCAAGGTTCTGGCCCATCCGCCCCCGCCGGAACGGAGGAGGCTGAACGGATCCGTCTGACGGAAGATATTCTCAGCACACGAGAGGCCCTCCGGGGGATTGAGCGGCGCTACAGGGCCGATATTGACCGGCTTGAAAACGGTCTGCGCGCCTTCACGCTGGGGACAGGTCCGCTGTTAATGCTCGCTCTGGCCGGACTGCTGTACCGGCAACGAAGGAGACGCGGATGAGCAAGGGCTCCCCCCAGCGCCAGACTCAGGCCCTGCTCAAAGTCTGCCTCGCGGCCCTGTGTGTCTGGGGTGTTCTGGCCCTGCACACGATCGCGACAGGACCCGGCGGGCCCGCCATGGCGAAGGAGGTGGAGTCCCCCCTGCTCACCGACTTTGAGCGCCAGCGCGGGAACATCTCATCCATTCGATTCACTCTGGTCGATGACAGCTTCACCCTGACCCGGCGCAGAAATGGCTGGGTGATACCAGAGGCCGGAGATTTTCCTGTCAGCCCCGACCGCCTGGGCGCACTGATGATCGGCCTTGCCAGCCTCAAGCGCGGCGATCCTCGTACCTCCGATCCCGAAAAGCTCGCCCTGCTCGGGCTGGGGGACCCAAACCTTGGCGGAAACGGCGTGCGCCTCGATCTCATCGGGGCAGATGACGGGACCACGACCAGCTTCATTCTCGGCCGCCGTCCAACCGGCTTATATGCCCGGTCTCCAGACAGGTCTCAGGCCTTCAGGCTGAAAGGGGATCTGCCCTCTTTCTACACCCGGCGCAGCTGGCTCGATGTCGATTTTCTCACCATCGCTCCCGACGCCCTGGAGGCCGTGCGTCTGTATGATGGCGACGGGCGAACAGCCTATTTCCGCCGGGAGGCCGGCGACCCTCCCGACGCCTACCGTCCGGCGCCCCCGCATATGAGCGATCAGGTCCGCAACCGCTTTGCTCTTTCGGAAACCGCCCTCGCCATCTCGGGCGTCTCCTTTCTGGACGCGAGGCCCGCTGGTGATCTGGTCACCGAACCGGTGGCGCGCCACATCAGCGAAACCTTTGATGATCTGGAAATCGAGCTTCAAGCTCATCGGGAACCCGATGGCCTTTGGGTGACCCTTCACGCCAGAGAGGCCGGCGACGGCGCGCGCAGCAGTCCGCTGATCCTGGCAACGGAAGCGTTACTCATCGCCAGCGCCCTCTATCAACAGCCGAGTTGGCGCGAACAGGCGGAGCGCTTCCTGGTGGCCGTCTCCGCCCCGGCACAGGCTCGCCCCCTTCAGTTCGCTTCCGCCCTCACGCTTGCGCAGCATCGGCCGGAGGTGATGGTGCTTCGGGGCG
>CAJXMY010000004.1 GCA_913056435.1 uncultured Hyphomonadaceae bacterium
CCGGTGATCCGGGCCCCCATCTTGTTCAGGCAATCCGCCAAATCCGAAATTTCGGGCTCACGTGCGGCATTCTCAAGGATTGTGGTTCCCTTGGCGAGCGTCGCCGCCATCATCGCATGCTCGGTCGCCCCGACGGACACGAACGGAAAAACGACACGGGCCCCCTTCAGACCGTGAATCGCGGCGGCTTTCACGTAACCGCCTTCAACCAGGAGGTCTGCGCCCATAGCGGACAGGGCTTTCAAGTGAAGGTCAACGGGGCGCGCGCCAATGGCGCATCCCCCTGGCAGAGACACCGTTGCGTGACCATAGCGGGCGACCATGGGGCCAAGCACATTAAAACTCGCCCGCATCTTGCGAACCTGCTCATAGGGTGCGATCGTCGAAGTCAAGGCTTCGGCATTCAGATGGCATTCGTTCGAGCCCTTCGGCCAATACACATCAACACCTAATGTAGACAGCAACTGCGCGAGGAACCGTGTATCCGCCAAGTTCGGAACATTGCTCAACGTGACCGGCTTCGGCGTCAAAAGACTGGCCACCATTAATTTGAGCGCAGAGTTCTTTGCGCCCGAGATCGTAATCTGGCCATTCAACGCCTGGCCGCCGGTAATGCTGAGTTTGTCCATGGCCGAACCTATAGCGCGACATACGGCAAAGCAAAGGCGCAAATGCGGCAAGGGGCCTGCGTTACAGCCCTGGAAAGGGCGCGCCTAAACGCCGGGCCGGTCCAGCATAACATCCAGCCACGCAACACAACCGTATTCAGTTCATGACATTCCTTTTTTTCGTGGCCGCCCTGTTCGGAGCCGCCCCCCTTATGATCCAGTCTGTGGAGGTTCAACCGATGCCAGAGCGCTGCCTGACGCTGGACGACTTCTCCCAACAGCAACGCTTTCCCTGGCAAAGTTTGAATGATGGCGTAATGGGGGGACGATCCAGCGGCGAAGGGCAGCTTCTCGGCGGTCAACTCATTTTTTCCGGCGTGATCAATACAAACGGGGGAGGATTCGCCTCTTTGCGCCGGCAATTGCCATCTGGCGTTCTTTCCAACGCCTCACATTTCCGACTACGAGTCCGACCGGATTCCCGACAATACCGCCTTATCCTGCGCAGTAATCAGACCTATTTCGGTCGGTCCGTTTCCTATCAGGTTGACATACCAAAGACGCCGCCCGGGCGCTGGAGCCATGTTGATGTGTCCCTTTCCGCTCTTTCACCCAGCATTTTTGGACGGCGTGTCCCTGCCGGTCGTTTCGCGGCAGACCGTGCGGTCTCGCTCGGCATCATCATCGCTGATGGGCTAGATGGTCCATTCGAAATCCGACTGGAAACGATCACAGCCTGCAGCCCGCCTCCAGCTTCCTCACCCTAGGCGGGGCAAGAGCCGATAATTTGTATTGACGACGGCGCTTCGAGCCTCCGAACACCATCCAGAAAGGCTGCATACAGACGTGTTGGAAAATGGTGCCGCGAGGGAGAATTGAACTCCCGACCTCATCATTACCAATGATGCGCTCTACCACTGAGCTACCGCGGCATTTTCAGACGCTGGGGATTAGCTTATGCAGGCAGAGATGAAAAGACCGTATCTGAAACACGACTGCAATCATGCCACCATCTAAGCCCCCCAGCGACCGCGACGCCCGCCTGAAAGCGGCCTTGCGCGACAATCTCAAACGCCGAAAAACAGCTGCGAGGAAAACACCGCAAGACCGGAGACACCCGCCGCTGGCGCCCGCGGACAAATCTTGACGCAACAGTTCAGCGCTCCCCGAAGTCTCTGAGGCAACCGCGCGTGCCCCTTCTGTTAAGCATCGGAGGTCCCTGGTGCCCGCGGCCGGGCTCGAACCGGCACTCCTGATACAGGAAAGGGATTTTAAGTCCCTCGTGTCTACCAATTCCACCACGCGGGCGTGGATCAGCGTCTTTCACCTCTGACCGGATGCGGGCGCTTGCGTCAAGCACCGATTACCCTCACAACGGGCGCATCAACAAGGGGCCTGCCCATGCAATTTTTTATCGACACCGCGGACACCGATGCCATTCGCGAGCTTTACGCCACCGGACTGGCCGATGGCGTGACAACCAATCCTTCCCTGATCAAGAAGTCCGGCAGGGATTTCAAAGAAGTGATCGCCGAAATTTGCGCCATCGTTGATGGACCTGTCAGCGCAGAAGTGGTCGCCACAGAAGCAGACGCGATGCTGCGAGAAGGCCGGGCCCTTGCGGCGCTGGCGCGCAATGTGGTGGTGAAGCTTCCCCTCACGCTCGAGGGTCTGAAAGCCTGCCGGCAGCTAACGGCGGAAGGAGTTGCAACCAACGTTACCCTGTGCTTTTCGGCCAATCAGGCCCTGCTGGCCGCTAAGGCCGGCGCGACCTACGTCTCTCCATTCATCGGACGTCTCGATGACATCCATATCGAAGGCATGGAGCTGATCCGTGAGATTCGCCTGATTTATGATAATTACGGATTCGAGACTCAAATTCTCGCAGCGTCGATTCGAAATCCCCTCCACGTCAAAGACAGCGCAATGGCTGGCGCAGATGTCATGACTGCCCCACCAGATGTTATCCGGGCCCTTGCCGTGCACCCTCTAACGGATAAAGGTCTGGCGGCCTTTCTCAAAGACGCCGCTGCGGCCGGGATATCTGTTTAACTGCCACGCCTGGCTTCCGCCCACCAGGCCTCATCATCCAGTAACGCCCCGTACTGCGCCATCCAGGCCGTTTTCAGGGTCTCCAGGTCTGGTGCGCGGCAGGTCTTTGAATAGTGGCCTGTTACGCGCCCGCCTGCGGCTTCGAACGCCTGAAGATCTTCCACGGAAAGATCAGAGCAGCTCGGAAGAACAGCATCCAGCATCCCATAACTTGCAGTGTGTTCCTGTCGGCGGCGGGCGATCATGTAAGTGAATTCGTCCGCCTCGTCAGCTCCGCTCACCTCGAGAATGTAGACCGGTTCCGCAAAAGCCTCCGACAGAACCGAAAATCGAAGTTTCACAAACTCTTCCCGGGGTAAGTGGGGTGCGCTCACATAGGCGTCTGCCACAAGTTCCAGATCAAAACATTCTGACGGTCTGTCCGGGCAGACAATAAGCGGTCCGGCAACGGGAAGAGTCCCCTCCCCCACGGAAATCAGGGGCACCTGCGAAACAAAGCAGGCTCCAAGGATAAGTGGGCTCAGACCGACCGCTGTCCGCTGAAGAAGAAGACGTGGTGTCACTGGAGAAACATCCTCCCAAGGGCGTTCGCCCCCCAAGTGTGGGATAGCCGGAGGATAGGGCAAAAAAATGGTCGGAACGGCAGGATTCGAACCTGCGACCCCCGGTCCCCCAGACCGGTGCGCTACCGGGCTGCGCTACGCTCCGACACCGGCGCTGTATAGGACAGGCAGGCCCAGCAAGGCAATGACCTAATGCGGTTAAGTAAAAACGGTCAGGCGACCCGCCGCGCACGCGCCTGATCGAGGCGTGCCTTCAGATCGCTCAGGCCAGCCAAAGTGAGCTGAAGGCCTGTGTCGTCAGACCTCGCATGGTCTCCATTATCGGGGGCCGATGCTCCCGAGAAGGCCTGCCGGACCGAGGCCTGCAGATCCAGTGCAGGGCTCCCAAAGGGCCCCTTATGTTTGGATTCTGCTGCCTCGAACAGGCGCCCACCCCCGCGCAGAACCGCCTCAACTCCATGGGTTTCCAGCACCTTTGCAGCGCTCTTCAGCGTCAACTCGCGTTCATGAACCAGAATCTGTATGGCCTTTAGCCCGTCCAGATCACACGGCCGAAACATCCGACGACCGTCTCTCCGTTTTAAGGGGCTCACAATTTTGGGGAACCGGCTCTCCCAATAGCGCAAAACGTGGGGCCGCAACCCCAATGATTCTGAAGCCTCTCCTATCGAGCGATAGGCTTCGGAGGATTTCTCCACACGTTCTGCAAACGACTGAGCCATCAATCCATCCCGGTTCTATCCCCCGACGCGGGTCTTAAGCATCGGAGAGGGTTTAAACGTTACAACCTGTCGCGCCGAAATAACCGCCTCAATGCCCGTTTTCGGATTGCGGCCCTCACGGGCGGCCTTCGGCCGAACATTAAAGTTTCCGAACCTCGACAACTTCACCTGGCCTTCATCTTCGAGAGCCTGGCCAATCAGTTCGAGAATTCGGTCAAGCAGGTCTGAGGACGTCTGTCTGGGCAAGCCAACCTCGCGCACAATGGCGTCGGTCAGTTCCACGCGGGTTAAGGTTGATTGGTCCACCATACACTCCTCCTCTTAACATTAGGGGGCGAATACTTAACGAAACCAAAATTCTCAGAGCCGCAACAGGGTCGCGCCCCATGAGAATCCGCCGCCCATCGCCTCGCTCAACACCAGATCGCCCGGCTTGATCCGACCATCGCTGACTGCCGTCCACAAGGCAAGGGGTATTGAGGCCGCGGACGTATTTCCATGACCGGCCACCGTCGAAATCACCTTAGACTCCTTGAGCTTCAATCTTTTCGCAACGCCATCCAGAATCCGCTGATTGGCCTGATGGGGCACAAACCAGTCGACCTCCTCAATCCCCACACCAGTTTCACCCAAGACAGCTTCGACTGCAGAGGAAATATTGGTCACGGCATGACGGAATACCTGGTTCCCCTGCATCCGGACGTGCCCGATGGTTCCTGTCGAAGACACCCCCCCGTCGACATGAAGCAAATCGCCTTTCGTGCCATCCGTCCGGATATGGTGCGCCAAAATTCCCCGATCGCCGGCCTGCACATCTTCCTGAGCTTGCAGAACGACCCCACCCGCGCCATCCCCAAAGAGCACACAGGTTCCCCGGTCGGACCAGTCAAGAATGCGGGTGAAGGTTTCAGCGCCGAGCACCAGAGCGGTGTCGAACAGACCCGTCCGAAGCATGGAGTCCGCGGTCGCCAGTGCAAACAGAAAGCCAGAGCACACCGCCTGGACGTCGAATGCGGCGCCTCCGGCAATCCCCAGCTTGGCCTGCACCGCGGTCGCGGTTGCCGGAAAGGTACGATCCGGTGTGGTTGTCGCGAGGATGATAAGATCAATCGCTGATGGCTCTACCCCCGCAGCGGCAAGGGCCGACTCGGCTGCCCGTGTCGCCAGATCCGACGTTAACTGATCTTCCGCGGCGATATGGCGCTGGCGAATACCCGTCCGGGCCGCGATCCATTCATCCGAGGTTTCAACCATGCGGGCGAGATCCTCATTGGTCAAAACACGTTCGGGAAGATAACCACCTGTTCCAAGGACGACCGACCGACGCTGGCTCATGTCACAACCTCCTCAGCGGGCGGCACGGACGCCAGACGGGCCAAGCCCACAGCGACCTCCTCCCGATATTGGCTCCCGGCGAGCTGCGCCGCAAGATCTATGGCGGTCGCGTAACCTTCGGCATCGGTTCCGCCGTGGCTTTTGACCACCACACCATTCAGCCCCAAGAGGACACCGCCATTGACACTCGAAGGGTCCATCCGCCGGCGCAATCCCTCCAGACCGGCTTTGGCCAACAAGGCCCCACATTTGGCGAGCAGACTGGATGTCAGGGCCGATCGAACATATCCAGCCACAAGACGCGCAGTCCCCTCGGCCGTCTTGAGGGCGACATTTCCAGTAAACCCGTCTGTAACCACCACATCGACCACGCCCGCTGAAATATCATTCCCTTCAACATAACCGGCAAAATTCAGTCCCAGCTCGGCGTCGCCGAGCCGTTCCGCGGCCAGTTTCAGTGTATCTGTTCCCTTGTCGTCTTCAGAACCGATATTCAGCAACCCGATCGACGGATTGGCTTCTCCCGTTACGGCCCGTGCATAAGCGGCGCCCATAATGGCATAGGTCACCAACTGGTCCGCGTCCGCCTCGAGGTTCGCGCCGACGTCAAGGACAACACACCGCCCCCGGGCCGTCGGCCAGATCGCCGTCATCGCTGGCCTGTGAACACCATCCATCTTGCGAAGCACAAGCATCGAAATCGCCATGAGAGCGCCGGTGTTTCCTGCCGAAACCGCGGCAAGAGCCGCCCCTGTTTTGACAGCCTCAACCGCTCCCCTCATGCTGGTTCCTTTTGAGCGCCGCAATGCCATAGAGGGCTTATCGCTCATGGAAATCGTGCCATCATGATGAACAATTTCGCATTGGGGTAAGAGGTTGCGCTTGACCAATCCAGGCATCAGCCGGTCCCGGGCTCCGTGGAGCTGGAACCCGACATCCGGGCGACGTTTTACGAAAATGGCCAAACCATCGAGGACTACTTCCGGTGCATCATCACCGCCCATGGCATCGATCGAAAGGACAAGACGGGGCATCAGCCAAAAACTCCGAGGGTCAGGATCGCGCGCAAACTATGTCGCACCGGCGTGAATAGCAACGCGAAACAACTGCTGTTTTAGGGAGCAGAAGCTGACGACGACGCCCCCTGAGGGTCCACTTCCGGCGGCACACCGGCCGGCAAACGGGACAGGATCTCATCCTGGCGGATCAACCAGAACGCAAGATCCCCCTCGTGGCCAAGAGGACTAACTCCATTGTCGATCAGGGCCTGCCGAAGCGCCGACTCCGTTGAGGTCCCCGAAAAGGCGGCATCCAAGCGCCGGGCCAGACCGAAAAAAGCTTCTCCCATCTTCCGGATCCGCCTCGCAATGCTGGAATCACCAACACCTTCTTCCCGCAGCGCATGATCGAACCCTGAAAACACATTGCGATAAACGAGATCCGGCAATTTCGGGTCTGTTGCGGGCGTTTCCCGCAGGTGTCTCAGGGCAAGTGTGGCCACCAGAGTGACCATCTGAAACCGTCCCTCCAGCGTATCGGGGACCCACCCAGCTTCAAAGGGGCGAGGGTCACGCGCCGTGCCGAGAATCCACCGGTGCCACAGAGACGCGTCCTCGCGCCTTTTCCGCCGGCGGGACAGAAGTGAAATCAAGCTCATATCCATTCTCTGGTTCGAAACTGTTGCAAGCATGATCTGGATGCTTGCCATGCTGGGGTGAAGGGCTTTATCTCACATGGTCTACGATCGGGAGAGCCACAATGACGCGGGGTGTGTTTTTAGCCACTGTTTTTCTGGCCTCGGGTTTTTTGGGCGGGTGTATCACACCCATTGAAGACCTTCATGGCTATACGGCCGACAGCGTTCTCCCGCAGGATATCGAACCGGGAAACGATACGCGAGCGAGCGTTCTCGCCCAGCTTGGGTCCCCGTCCAGTGAGAGCCTGTTCGATACAAACACCTGGTTTTACATCACAACCCGTCGAGAACGACTCGCCTTCTTCATCCCAAAGACCAAGGAACGCTTTATCACCGCGATCCATTTCGCCGATGACGACATGGTCGATGAAGTCCTTTTTTATGATGAGACAAACAGCCAGGTCATCAATTATGTCTCCCGGGAAACGCCAACCCGCGGCCGCGAACTCGGTTTGCTCGAGCAAATCTTCGGCACGGTTGGGGCGGTCTCGCTGCCTCAGACGGATGAACGCACGCCCGGCAACCCGACTGGCCGACGCTAGGGCCTAAGACGTCCGGCCAATCAGGTCCCACAAATTTCCATACAGGTCTGCAAAGACAGCGACTTTTCCAAAGGGCTCGGCCCGCGGTGTCTCGGTGAACGCCACACCGGCGGCCTTGTACGCGGCATAGTCCCGATCAAAATCATCCGTCTCCAGGAATAGAAAGACACGTCCGCCGGCCTGATTTCCGACCGCTCTCACCTGTTCCGGAGTCCTCGCCAGTGCCAGCAGGAGCGCACCGCCCTGCCCACCGGGAGGCGCCACCCGAACCCAGCGTTTGCTCGCAGACAACTGGGTGTCCTCGAGAAGCTCAAAGCCCAATTTGTCCCGGTAATAAGCTAAGGCCTCATCATAGTCCCGCACCAGAAGCGCGAGCTGGGTCAATGTTTGCGACATATCCAGTCTCTCCATGAAAAAGGCCCCGGCAACAGACCGGGGCCTTCCTATTTGTTGTTTCAAGCGACGGCTTAATGGCCGCCGGCCAGCACCGCGAGCATCAGCAAGGCCACAATATTCGTGATCTTGATCATTGGATTGACGGCTGGGCCGGCTGTGTCCTTGTAGGGATCACCAACCGTGTCCCCGGTGACGGCGGCCTTATGGGCCTCAGACCCCTTGCCGCCAAAATTGCCATCCTCAATGTACTTCTTGGCATTGTCCCAGGCACCCCCGCCAGAGGTCATGGAAATCGCAACAAACATGCCGGTCACGATGACACCCAGCAGCATGGCGCCGACCGCGGCAAGGGCCGCGGGGACCCCTGCAATGCCCCAGATCGCCAGGAACAGAACAACCGGTGAGAGAACCGGAAGAAGAGAGGGGACAACCATCTCCTTAATTGCCGCCGTGGTGAGGATATCCACCGCACGCCCATAATTCGGCTTCGACGTTCCCGCCATGATGCCCGGATCATTCTTGAATTGGCTCCGGACTTCTTCAACAACGGACTGGGCCGCACGGCCCACCGCCATCATCGACATGCCGCCGAACAGGAATGGCAGCAGACCCCCAAAAAGCAATCCGACAACAACGTACGGATTGGCGATAGAGAAATCGACCTCAACGCCCTTCAGCAGGGAGCCTTCCGCCGCATTCTGAGCGAAATACTGCAAGTCCTGATTGTAGGCAGCAAAAAGCACCAGCGCGCCAAGACCCGCGGAACCAATGGCATAACCCTTGGTGACGGCCTTCGTCGTGTTGCCAACCGCATCCAGAGCGTCCGTCGTGTCACGCACGCTCGAGGGCAACTCTGACATTTCAGCAATACCGCCCGCATTGTCAGTCACTGGACCAAAAGCATCCAAAGCCACAATCATGCCGGCCAGGGCGAGCATGGTTGTTGTCGCGATGGCGATTCCGAACAAACCGGCCAGATTAAACGTCACGATGATCCCGGCGATGATCGTCAGGGCCGGCAAAGCCGTCGACTCCAGCGATACGGCCAGCCCCTGAATAACATTGGTGCCGTGACCGGACTCAGAGGACTTGGCCACGGAGCGCACGGGCCGATAGCCCGTTCCGGTGTAATATTCGGTAATCACGACGATCAGTGCCGTCACCACAAGCCCGGCAACACCGCACCAGAACAGATCCAGACCGGTGAGCGAACCGGACATACCGATGGCTTCCGCGCCACCCGCCAGTTCACCAAAGCCCGACGGCAGGCTGTACTGAACGGCAACAGCCAGTCCCGCCACCGTCAGCACACCCGTGGCAATCAGGCCTTTGTACAAAGCGCCCATGATATTCGTTGACCCTTTACCGAGTTTCACGAACCACGTCCCCGCAATCGATGCCAGAATGCAGACGGCGCAAATGGCGAGCGGGAACAGCAGCATATCGCCAAGATAGCCGACACCTGCAAAGTAAATGGCGGTCAGGACCATGGTGGCCACAATGGTCACGGCATAGGTCTCGAAGAGGTCCGCCGCCATGCCGGCACAGTCGCCGACATTGTCACCGACATTGTCCGCAATCGTCGCGGCATTCCGTGGATCATCCTCTGGAATCCCGGCTTCGACCTTACCGACCATATCACCGCCGACGTCCGCGCCCTTAGTGAAAATTCCGCCGCCAAGGCGCGCAAAGATCGAAATCAGGGATGCGCCAAAGCCCAGGGCGACAAGACCGTCTATCACGATCCGGTCGGTTGCCGGATCCATGCCCAGTGTACCAACCAGAAGACCGTAATAACCAACCACACCCAGAAGGGCGAGGCCAACCACGAGCAGCCCTGTCACAGCACCAGATTTAAAGGCCATGGAAAGACCGGCTTGCAGACTGGTGCTGGCGGCCTGCGTGGTGCGAACATTGGCCTGAACGGAAACTTTCATACCGATAAACCCGGCCGCGCCAGACAGAACAGCGCCCAGGAGAAATCCAACCGGGACCTCCCAATTACGGAACAGGATCGCGAGGACGATGACGACCGCAACACCTACATAGCCAATTGTGGTGTACTGACGCTTGAGATATGCGTTCGCACCTTCCTGGATCGCACCCGCGATTTCTTTCATACGATCATTACCTGCATCGGCCTTCATGATCGAATTCGACTGCAGCCATCCATAGAGCACAGCCGCAACCCCCGCGACCAGTGCAACATAGAACCATAATGTGAGGTCCATTCAGAACTCCTCCCTTTCCCTTTGCCCGCTTTTTTATGGCAGAATCGCCACAATTCGCGGACTTGTGGAGGGAGAGGTGCCAAACCTCGGACGATTAGACAAGCCGGAAAGCACCACTTCCTGCTGTTTGGCCCTCCGCAGGGGAAGGAAAGGGAAATTCAGTCCCCGTGTTCGAACCCAAGACGCGATGGCAGAGGTATGTTGCGCCCGTTGAAACAGAGGGACAGTCCACTGCCGGAGCTAACACGTCCGATCGGGGTCAAACCCGGCGCCTCGCACCCTTCCGGCACAGTCATCAGCATTTGGTAATCATCGCCGGCGGTGCACTGCACCAGAACCTCCTCAAGACGACTGCTCGGCTCCGCCAAAGGGACGGCGTTCAAATCGATTTCCAGGGCGACATCGCTGACCTCTGCCAAACGGGCCGCGTCGAGCAACAGTCCATCCGACACATCCAGAGAGGCAGAGGCGTGGTCGGAAATCCAGTGCGCCATGCTCACGGGAACGAGGTTTGGCACGCGATAATGCGCGGCATGGACCGTCTCCATCCCACTCTTTAGCGCCGCCAGCCCCAGCCCCGCCGCACCGATGACTCCGCTTACCAGAAGCTGATCCCCCGGACGGGCACCGCGGCGACGAACCAGACGGGCCCCGGCCGCACGCCCCAATCCGGCAAGATTCAGGCACAGGGGCCCATCCGTCGAAACAGTATCACCACCTACCAGCGCCATGCCGAAATACGCCAGATCCGCGCCCAGTCCTGAAATCAGGGCGGCGAAATCCGCCTCACCTCGATTTTTTGGCCAGGCGATCGACACCATGGCCCGAGACGGCAAGGCACCCTTGGCGATCAAATCCGAGACTGTGACGCGGACAAGCTTTCGTCCGACAGTTTCGAGGGGGTCCCCGGCGAGAAAATGTTGTCCCTCGACCAGCATATCCGTGCTGAGCGCGAATGTGCCATTCAGCGTCAGCATCGCGGCGTCGTCTTTTAAACGGTCCGCCTCTTCGTCATCGACCAGGGGCGCGATGTAACGACGGATCCAATCGATTTCACGCATGCCCGGCCCTCTCGCCTAGCGACGCTCCTTGGGGCGCAGGTCGGCGCTCACCTTATCGAGAACCGCATTCACAAAATTGGCTTCTGTCTGATCGAAAAAATCGTGCGCCAGAGAGACATACTCGTCGAGGATAATCGCACTGGAGACATGGGTGTGGCCAATAAGTTCACCGGTAGCGGCGCGTAGGATGGCTCTCGTGGTCGAGTCCAGACGCGACAGTTTCCACCCTTTTGACAACCGGGTGAGGATGGCAGCGTCGATGGTGTCCTGATGGGTGACCGTCGCCATGACGATCGCCTTGAACAGATCCGGGTCCGCTTCTTCAACCGGGATTTCGTCCGGTCCCAGGCCGAGCCGGTCATCCATCAGATCGCGAATGGTCGCTTTGGCGCCCTGCCCGCTTTGCTCCATCTGATAAAGTGCCTGAACAGCTGCCAACCGGGCGCCCGCCCGACGCGCCTTTATGACGTCGAAGGGGAGCTTTTGCGTGACCATGATCACCGCACAAATTTCTTGCGCAGCTTCAACATTTCAAGACAGGCGATGGCCGCATCCCGTCCCTTGTTCTTTTGCTTACGATCCGCACGAGCAAGGGCCTGAGCTTCATTTTCCACGGTCAGGATCCCATAGCCAATGGCGAGACGCCGTTCGGTTGACAGCCACATTAAGCCGCGCGCGCTTTCTCCGCAGACATAGTCATAATGACTGGTTTCCCCGCGAATGATACAGCCCAAGGCAATATAACCATCATAACGAGAGCTGTCAGCGGCCATGGCGATCGCCCCCGGCACTTCGAAGGCCCCAGGAACCAGAATAGTTTCCAAAGCCACGTCTTCACCCTCAAAGGTCTCCGCCACGCCAGCTTCGAGTTCCAGGGAAATGTGCTCGTAATATCGTGAAGTCACGATGAGAATTCGATGTGTCATAAGTTTAAGTGCCGTTCTTCGTCAGAGGGCGCCATCCCTCAATGCTCAGACCGTATCCGTCAAGGCCTGCAACACGGGTCGGCTCCATGTCTGAGAGGTAAACCATCTTTCGAACGCCGAGATCCCGAAGGATTTGCGCGCCGACCCCATATTCGCGCAAGGGCGCGTGCGGGTCCGGCTGCGTCCCCGATTTGAGGCCCAGCCGTTCTGACAGCGCGCCCGGTCGCATGGTGTTCACGAACACAATAACACCGGGCTCCTGAGCGTCCGCGATCATGCTCATAGCCGCACCCACAAGCCCCTGTCGTGGTCCTGTCTCTCCGAGCACGTCGGCCAGAATATCGGTTCTGTGGACCCGGACCAGTGTCGTCGACTCCGGGGTCACCTGACCGTGCACGATGGCTATATGCTCTGACCCGTCGAGCGCATTGCGGAAGACGACGGTCTTGAACCCGTCGCCATAGGCACTGTCGAGCGGCGCCTCAACGCGCTTTTCGAGATAACGGTCATGTTTGCGGCGCCACTCGATCAGGTCTGCAATGGTTCCGATTTTAAGATTGTGAAGCTGCGCAAAACTGACAAGTTCAGGAAGGCGCGCCATCGTGCCGTCATCGTTCATGATTTCGCAGATCACACCCGCAGGATAGAGCCCTGCCATTCGGGAAATATCAACGGCCGCTTCCGTGTGCCCCGCGCGAACCAAGGTACCTCCATCACGGGCCACCAACGGAAAAATATGCCCGGGGGACACAATGTCGTCTGCGTCGAGGGTGGGGTCGATCGCAACAGCGACGGTTCGGGCCCGGTCCTGAGCCGAAATTCCCGTCGTAACCCCTTCTTTCGCTTCGATGGACACGGTGAAGGCTGTGCCCATGCTTTCGCGGTTTTCTCGCGCCATCATATCCAGTTTCAATGTCTGGGCGCGTTCCTGCGTCATGGCCAGACAAATCAGACCGCGCCCGAACCGGGCCATGAAATTCACCGCCTCCGGAGTCGCGAACCCCGCCGGGATAATGAGATCCCCCTCATTCTCACGATCTTCGGCATCGACCAGAATGTACATGCGTCCATTCCGGGCATCTTCGATGATCTCATCAATGCTGGAGATGGCGCTGGAAAAATCTTCAGCCATGCTCGGCCCCCTCGCCGGTTTCTGCAGATGGCGCATCCACGCCGATCATGCGAGCGACATAGCGCGCCAGCATATCAATCTCCAGATTGACCCGACTGCCAGACTGCAATTCGTTCAAGGTCGTCACCGACCAGGTATGCGGGATGATCGCCACCTGAAAGTCTCCATTATCCAGAGCATCTGCCACGGTCAGCGACACCCCGTTGACCGCAACAGACCCCTTGCGTGCAAAGTAACGGGAGATGTCAACCGGTGGCCGGATCGTTATCCGGTAGCTCTCTCCCTCCTCAAGAACCGAGACGATCTCTCCGACACCATCAACATGGCCAAACACGAAATGGCCCCCCAGCTCATCTCCGAGCTTCAATGATCGCTCAAGATTGACCCGCGTTCCAATAACCCAGTCACCAAGAACCGTCAGAGACAGCGTTTCCGGAACCGCCTCCACACAGAACCAGGCCCCACCATCAGCTGCGGGGCCGAACTCGACGACCGTCAGACACACGCCCGCATGCATGATCGACGCCCCGAGCTCTATGCTGTCGGATCGGTAGTCGGAGCGAAGGGTGAAACGTCGCAATCCGTTCTTGTCTTCGACGGCGGTCACCGTTCCAACTCCTGAGACCAGGCCTGTAAACATGTCTCGCTCCTAAACTGTGTCAGGGCGTATATAGGTTTCCAGCAGGTCGTCCCCAATGCGTTCCGTAGCGACAGGGGTCCACCTTGAGGCTGCGTTCATCTCTTCATAGCCCAGGGCCGCCACGGCCGGCAGCCCATCTCCCCCGATCAAAATCGGTGCGCGGAACCAGGCAATCCGGTCAATTAGCCCGGCCCGCAGAAAACTGCCCGCCAAATGTCCACCACCCTCCAGAAACACATTTTCCAGGCCCTCTGCCGCGCATCGATCCAGCAGGCGCTCGGGCGAAACACGCCCGGACCCATCACCACACCGCCAAACATCGACCCCGGCCGCATCAAGCGCCGTTACAGCGGCGCCGGCAGACTGGGCCGAGGCGACAACGACGCGCCCGAGCCCGGCAGACTGGACCAGACGGCTCTCAACCGGAGTTCGGACATGGCTATCGGCGACGATCCTGACTGGCTGCTGATCTGGCATTGGGATCGTCCGCGCCGTCAATAAGGGGTCATCGGCCAGAACGGTGCCAACGCCAACAAGAACCGCATCAGCTTCTCGGCGCATCTGATGGACCCGAGCCCGGCTTGCGGGACTGGTTATCCACTGGCTGACCCCATTGGACAGGGCGATACGTCCATCCATGCTGGTGGCAAGTTTCAGCGTGACCGATGCGCGGGCCATCAGTCCTCTAGCGCCGAGGTCTCTATGAACTGGGCAAAATCTGAAGGGTCCCCAAAGTCCCTGTAAACACTCGCATATCGAACATACCCAACAGGGTCGACACTGCGGAGGCTTTCCATCACCAGTTCACCGATATTCGCGGACGCCATTTCGGTTTCGCCACTGCTCTCCAGCTTCCGGACGATCCCCGAAACCAGCTGATCAATCTGCTCGCTGGAGACAGGCCGCTTGCGCAAGGCAATGGAGACCGATCTTACCAGCTTGTCCCGATCGAAAGCCGTCCGCTTCCCATCGCGTTTGAGAACCGTGATCTCGCGAAGCTGCACCCGCTCAAAGGTGGTGAACCGAGCGCCGCAATTCTCGCAGCCGCGGCGACGCCGCACAGCGGTGTTGTCCTCTGCGGGACGGCTGTCCTTCACCGCTGTATTCTCAGAGCCGCAAAAGGGACAGCGCACCCTTATCCTCCAAGGCCGCCATAGATCGGAAACCGCGCTGTGAGGGCGCGAACCTCGGCCCGAACGCGGTCTTCGACAGCCGTGCTGTCGCCCGCGGCGACCGCATCTACCACCTCACCGATCCAGCGCCCGATCTGGGCAAATTCGCTGACGCCAAAGCCGCGCGTGGTGCCCGCCGGGGAGCCAACGCGGATGCCGCTCGTGATGGCCGGTTTCTGCGGATCGAAGGGAACACCGTTTTTGTTGCAGGTGATGTAGGCGCGCTCCAGAGCCTGCTCAGCGTCCCGACCGGTCACCCCCTTGGGCCTGAGATCAATCAGCGCGACATGCGTATCGGTCCCCCCGGACACCAGGGCCAACCCGCTTTGTTCGGCCGCCGCGGCCATCGCCTGTGCATTCGCGATCACATCCGCAGCGTAGGTCTCGAAGGCCGGGCTCAGCGCCTCGCCAAAAGCGACGGCCTTCCCCGCAATCACATGCATTAGGGGCCCGCCCTGAATCCCCGGGAACACGGCGGAATTAAACTTCTTCGCCAGGCCTTCGTCGTTGGTCAGGATCATGCCGCCCCGAGGCCCTCTCAGGGTCTTGTGGGTTGTGGTGGTGGCGACATGACAATGATCCAGCGGATTCGGGTGCTGCTTGCCGGCCACGAGACCGGCAAAGTGCGCCATGTCGACATGAAGATAAGCACCCACCGAGTCGGCGATCTCCCGGAACCGCGCAAAATCGATCTGTCGGGGATAGGCTGACCCACCGGCAATGATCAGCTGGGGCTTGTGCTCCAGCGCCAGCGCCGCAACAGAGTCGTAATCAATCAGATGGGTGTCTTCCCGAACCCCATATTGCACGGCGTTAAACCACTTTCCCGACTGGTTGGGACGCGCCCCGTGCGTCAGGTGTCCGCCGGCATCCAGGCTCATCCCAAGGATCGTATCGCCCGGTTTCAGGAGCGCCTGAAAAACCGCCTGATTCGCCTGGCTGCCCGAATTCGGCTGAACATTGGCAAAGCCGCAATTGAACAGGGCCTTGGCCCGCTCGATCGCCAGCTCCTCGACAATATCGACATATTCGCAACCGCCATAATAACGACGTCCGGCATAGCCCTCGGCATATTTGTTGGTCAGAACCGTGCCCTGGGCCTCCAGAACGGCCTGTGACGCAATGTTCTCTGACGCAATCAGCTCAATCTGTTGTTGCTGGCGGGTCTGCTCTTTTGCGATCGCGGCAAAGACATCTGGATCTGCCGAACTGAGCGGTGTCGAAAAGAAGGTATCGGTGTCAAAGGTCACGGGTGTCGACGAATCGGGCATGGGCTGGGGCTCCTAATCTCCCGGTTTATCTACGAGGGTTGCCGCACCGGGGCAAGGTGACATGCTGAAGCGCCCGCGTGATTTTACACCCGGGCTGACCCCAGCCGTGCACAGGCGGCCGGACGGTCAGTGTCCGCCCATCGGCGGCCAGAGCACCCTTCCTCTTCATGAACCCGGGCTTCCAGACGACTCGCCCTCTTGCCCGGCGCGCGCCTCGGCCCCGCACTATTGTTACACTATAACATGATAGAGTTAACTACATTTTTTGCTTGTCTGGGAACATGTTTTCATGAGACTATAGAACTCGTCGTATCAATACTTGAAAGAAAAAGGCGAGAAAAAATAAAATGGACGACCATTCACAAAATGACCTTCTTGAAATGACATCCGACATCGTGGCGTCATTCGTCGCGCACAATGCGGTCACTGCTTCGGCCTTGCCCGAGCTGATTACAACGATACACGGCACCCTCGAATCGCTCGCCATGGGCGGTTCAAAGGAAGAAGCCCTGCCGGATCCAGCCGTGCCGATTTCCAAGTCCATCACTCCGGATCACATCATTTGTCTGGAAGATGGACGGAAGCTGAAAATGCTGAAGCGTTACCTTCGGTCCCGTTACGGGCTGAGCCCGGATGAGTACCGGGCGCGCTGGAGTCTGCCGGCCGACTATCCAATGGTTGCCCCGAACTACGCCAAGCGGCGGTCCGCCTTTGCAAAGGAAATCGGCCTGGGGCGCAAAAAGAAAGCGTAAGCCAGCCTGTCGAGATGACGAGAAAGGCGCTCCATGAACAGGGCGCCTTTTTTCTATGGCACCCCTTCGCGCTGATCGGTCAGGCCGCTGCCTCCAGACCCAGCTGCTTCCACACCGCGAGGATCGCCGCGACCAGCTCATCCATCATGGCCTCCGTGTGGACAGGTCCCGGCGTGAACCGAAGGCGTTCTGTTCCCCGCGGAACCGTAGGATAATTGATCGGCTGGACATAAATCCCAAAATCAAACAGCAACGTGTCCGAAAGCGCCTTGCACTTTTCGGGGTCTCCGACCAGCAAGGGCACGATGTGGGTGTCGCTCTCCATGACCGGCAGACCGTGATCACGGAACTTCTGCTTCAGGAGCGCGGCCTGGTCCTGATGGGCCCGCCGCAGCACGCGGCCCTCCTCCGAACGGAGCTTCCGGATGCTCGCAAGCGCCCCCGCCGCCATGACGGGACAGGTCGAGGTGGTAAAAATAAAGCCGGACGCCGTAGACCTGATAGCGTCTATGATCGTCTCATGGGCCGCAATGTAGCCGCCCATCACGCCATACGCCTTGCCGAGCGTCCCCTCGATGATGTCGACCCGGTGCATGACCTCATCGCGCTGGGCCACACCCGCCCCTTCGGTCCCGTACATGCCGACCGCATGCACCTCATCAAGATAGGTCATGGCGTCGAATTCGGCCGCGAGGTCGCAAATGGCCTCAATCGGCCCGACATCGCCGTCCATGGAGTAGACACTTTCAAACGCAATCAGTTTTGGCCGGTCCGGGTCATCATTCTGCATCAGGGCCCGCAGATGATCGACATCATTATGCCGGAAAATCCGGCGATCCACGCCCGCACGACGGATGCCCTCGATCATGGACGCATGGTTGAGGGCGTCGGAGTAAATGATCAGGCCAGGAAGGATTTTGCCAAGCGTGGACAACGTGGCATCGTTTGCGACATAGCCGGAGGTGAACAGCAAAGCGCCGGATTTGCCGTGCAGGTCCGCGAGCTCACGTTCCAGATCGACGTGATATCGGGTGGTCCCGGAAATGTTGCGCGTGCCGCCGGAGCCGGCGCCAAATTTATCGATGGCCTCGTGCATCGCATCCAGCACGGCATCGTCCTGTCCCATGCCGAGATAGTCGTTGGAGCACCAGACGATGATATCACGTTCGCCGTGCTCGAACCGGGCTGTCGCCCTCGGAAACTGGCCCCTGTGGCGATGTAAATCGACAAAAACGCGGTAACGCCCTTCTTCGTGAATGGTGTCGAGCGCGTCTTCAAAAGCTTTGAGGTGTTTCATCTTTCCGGGCGTCCTGGCGACTATACGGGGCTACTTAGGTCGGGGTCACCACATTAAAAAGAGGATGAAAAGCCGCAGGGCCATGCGGCTTTCTTATCACCTGGCCAAAAAACCTTCAGACCTATTCGTCGAAGCCGGGATTCTCACGGGCGAGGCGCCGCAGCAAGCCAGGCCAGACCAGAGTATTGGCCAGCGTCCCCATCCCGCCGGCGGCACTCTGGCCGCGGACCACATCCTGGATCTCCGGGGTTCCCAGAAGAACATTGTCCCGCCCCGCGGACAGGGTCCGCACCTGCATGCTGCAGGCCCGTTCCAGAAAAAACATGCGCAAAAAACATTCCGCCGCGGTTCCGCCGACGGTGAGCGTTCCGTGATTGCGCAAAATCATCGCATTCGTCTGGCCCATATCGGCAACCAGACGTTCGCGTTCCCCATGATCCAGCGCAATGCCTTCATAATCATGGTAGGACAAATCATGCCGCGCTATCATGGAGGTCTGGTTCAAGGGCATCAGGCCTTCCTTGTGCGAGGAGACTGCCACCCCGTCATCGGTATGCAGATGCATCACAACATTGGCATCCTCACGGGCCGCGTGAATCGCCGAATGGATCGTGAACCCGGCCGGATTGATGAAGTAGGGAGTCTCCTGAACGATATTCCCCTCCAAATCGACCTTCACGAGCGAGGACGCCGTGATTTCCTCGAAAAACAAACCATAGGGATTGATCAGGAAGTGATGGTCCGGTCCCGGGACCCTGTGCGAGATGTGGGTAAAGATCAGATCCGTCCAGCCATAAGAGGCCGTCAGCCGATACATGGCGGCCAGATCAAGCCGTGCCTGCCATTCTTCATCGCTAACCTGCCCTCTCAGACTTGTGATGGTCATACCGTCTGCCATTCTATCCTCCCGATTATTGATCTCCCTGAGATTACGCGCTCCGGGGGCATTAGGCAATTCACCCCTCCGCTTGACCCCGAGCCCAAGGCGAAGGACATACTCCCCCATGAGCATGAAACTCGCCTTCACCGCATCCCGTCGCCCGGAAGCTCAGGCCGCCAAAGCCCGGCTGATCGATCTTTACGGCCAGACGGAGGAATCAGAGGCCGATATCATTGTTGCTCTCGGCGGCGACGGCGCCATGCTCGAGGCGATGCGTCGACGCTTTGAAGACCACAAACCCGTTTATGGCATGAACCGCGGCACTGTGGGTTTCCTGATGAATGAGTTCCAAGAGGAGGATCTCTTCGACCGCATCGAAGCCGCGGCCCATGCCAAAGTGTCCCCTTTGCGCATGCAGGCCACCGATATTTATGGAAACGAACACCAGCGCCTCGCAATTAATGAGATCTCCTTATTGCGACAGACCGCCCAGACGGCGAAACTCCGGATCACCGTCGATGGCCGCGAACGGATGCCGGAGCTCGCCTGTGATGGTGTACTGGTGGCGACGCCGGCAGGTTCGACGGCCTACAATCTGTCCGCGCATGGCCCGATCCTGCCCATTGGCGCCAATCTTCTGGCCCTGACACCCATCTCGGCGTTTCGACCACGACGGTGGCGTGGCGCGTTGCTACGCCATGATGCCAAAGTCGAAATCGATGTCGTGGATGCGAAACGCCGCCCTGTGGCAGCCTCGGCCGACAATCAGGAAGTTCGGTCGGTCACGCGGGTCTCCATCCATGAAGACCGCAGCCAGAAACTGACCATGCTGTTTGATGACGGACATGCTCTGGATGAGCGGATCCTCAGAGAGCAGTTTTCATTCTGAACCCGTCAGGGTTAATCCTTCTTAAGCACCCTCGCCTTAGGCTTTTCAGCCATGGCCGGTTTACACATGTCATCACCACTTTTTGACCGGGTGCTCACCCCCGACCCGGCCGCGGTGATGGTGAGCCCGGCAGACACCACATCCCCCCAACAGCAGACACCTCTTGCGACCCGGATCGCCCTGTGGTGTGCACGCGACCTTCGCGCGGTTGAGGGATCGTGGCGACGGGCCCGGGGGGCCAATTTTTCAGATGACACACTCCCCGGCCTTCATCTGGCCAACCATAATCTTTTCGGCGCCTCCGCGCTCTATGGCGGCGACGCGCTGATCGCCCTTGCCGGAACGCTGCAGGCGGTCTGCCGGTCAAAATCCGCCATGAGGCGTTCCCCGGAGCTGATCTCTCTGCTGATCGAAGCCTGCAGGCTGTGCAGCGGCGACCGCGGCCTGTCGCAACGTGACCTCGCCGAGGTCAAAGGCCTCTGTGCGCTGGTGCGGCGCCATCTTCTCGGAGAACAATGAGTTCACAGCTTGACGGCTGATCTCTTTCAGCCGACGCCCTGAAACCCTTCCACTTCTTTCTTGGGCTTGTCGCCCCGGTCGATGCCAAGCAGCAACAGGACAGCCGAGGCAATAAAGACCGAGGAATAGGTCCCGATGATCACGCCGAAAATGAGGGCGAAACTCATGCCCCGCAACACGGCACCCCCAAACACAAAGATCGACACCAGAGCCAACAGAGTCGTGGACGAGGTCAGCAAGGTTCGGGACATAGTCGCATTGATGGCCAGATCCACCACCTTATCCAGCTCCATCTTCTTATATTTTCGGGTTTCTTCACGAACGCGGTCAAAGACGATCACCGTGTCATTCATGGAATATCCCACAATGGTGAGCAGAGCCGCAATCGTTGCCAGATTGAACTCGAACCCGGTCAGGGCAAACACGCCCATTGTGATGAGCACATCGTGAAACAGGGCCGCCACAGCGCCGACGGCATATTGCCACTGAAACCGCAGAGAGATGTACACCATCATGAGCAGCAGGGCCACGACGAGGGCCGTCACCCCACTCTGCAGCAACTCGCCAGACACTTTCGGCCCGACGGCGGCACTTGACCGGAATTCCACCCCCTCGAAGGCAGCACTCAGGGCATCACGGACGCGATTATTGGCATTCTGTTGCGCCGACTCAATGTCCTCGCCTTCCTTGGGCACCTGCGTTTCGAAACGGATCACCGTCAGGTCCACCGCATCCACACCTGTGCCGCGGGCGCTGTTGATGGAGACGTCACCAAGGTCAAGTCCGGACAGAGCGGAACGAACGTCGTCGGCGGTTTGACCTTCCGGTTGGACAATCTCGATGACGCTGCCCCCTGCAAAGTCGATCCCGAGGTTCAGCCCGCGCAGCCCCAGCATGGCGACGGATGCCAGCAGCACCACCACCGAAGCACTGAGTGCGAGGAACCTGAAAGACATGAATGGAAGATGGGTGTCTTCCGGCCAGAGCCTGAGCAACATGTCCGACCTCCCTTAAATCGCGAGCCGTTTCGGTCGCGCCGAACGCAGATAGATGACGGTGAACCAGCGGGTCACGACGAAGGCGGTGAAGACCGAAGTCACAATGCCGATGGCCAGCGTGACGGCAAAACCCTTCACTGGGCCAGAGCCGACCAGGTACAGGATGGACGCCGCGATGAAGGTGGTGATGTTGGCATCGAGAATGGCCGATAGCGCCCGCTCATAGCCGGCCTGAATCGCCGTCGCCGGCGACCGGCCGCCCCGCTGTTCTTCCCTGATCCGCTCAAAGACGATCACATTCGCGTCAACCGCCATCCCGATGGTGAGGATGATCCCGGCGATCCCCGGCAGGGTCAGCGTGGCACCGAGGCCGGACAGAGCGCCCACGATGAGAATGATGTTCGATATCAACGACCCGACGGCAAAGATGCCAATCATGCCATAGGCGGCGATCATGAAGACACCGACCAGAAGGAGACCGATGATGCTGGCCCGCGAGCCCGCCTCGATGGATTCCTGTCCGAGCCCGGGCCCCACCGTGCGCTCTTCCAGGAAGATCAGCTTCGCCGGCAATTCGCCGGCCTCGATGATGGCCGCCAGGTCGTCGGCCTCTTCCATGGTGAATTGCCCGGTAATCTGAACATTTCCGCCGGGGATCGGCTCGTTGATCCGCGGCGCAGACATCGATATCCCATCGAGTACGATCGCGAAGAAGTCACCCCGGTTTCGGGCGGTCAGATTATAGAACTTGGTCGCCGCCGCACCGTTCAGTCGGAAATTGACCGCTGGCCGGTTCGCCTCGTCGAAGCCCCGATTGGCTGAGGCGATGTCGGCCCCGGTGAGTTCTGGAATCTTGCGGATCAGGAGGAGCCCTCCCTCCGCCGTCTCAACCAATTCCCAGCCGGCCCGGGGCCGTCCGGTCTGCTGGGCCACCGAAATCGCCGACTGGCTCAAATCGGCCATGTTGAAGGTCAGACGGCCCGCCTGGCTCAGAATGTCCTTGATCCGCTTGGGGTTTGCCTCTCCGGGCGCCTCCAGAATGATCCGGGTCTCCCCCTGAGGCGTGATTGAAATTTCCGACACCCCGTCAGGGTCGATACGGCGCCGAATAATCTCCATCATCTTGCTTTGCGCGTCCGCCGCCAGGCCCATGCGTGCCGACGACGCCACTGAGATCCGGATGACGCCATTGGCGCCCTCCTCGATTGTCATGAGCTTGATCTGGGTCTGCCCGATGGTCGGATTGATCCGCCGCAGTCGCCGCAGGGCTTCCGCCATGTCACCGGGATCACCGAGCTTGATGTTGATCCGCCCGTCAATCACATCCGGCACACCCTCGCGCACAATCAGGGGCGCACGGTTCAACGACGTCTGGATGTCCCGCAATATAGTCTGCAGCCGGTTGGTCGCGACCTCGTCAGGATCGATTTCCATCAGCAGGTAGACCCCGCCCTGCAGGTCGAGCCCGAGGTTTAACTTACCCGACGGCAGAACGCCCGGCCACCACGACTCCTCCGCAGCGGCCAGCTGGGCCTGATACTCCGCGACCGCGACAGGATCCGTCGCCCCGGTATCCCGAGGCTCAAGCCCGAGAAATCCATCTGAAAACAGGTTTGGCAGCGCCAGAAGCGCCCCCCATAACAGGGTGACCGCAATCAGGCCGACCTTCCAGTTCGGAAAATTAAGCATGGCGCCCGGCCCCGTGACTAGTCGTTCGCGGCGACCGGCGCGCCCTTATCCCGAACATCGGCGATCATGCCGCGGACCGACCGGACCCGGACACCATCGGCCAGTTCGATCGAGACCTCGGTCTCGGCGACTTTGGTGACGCGACCGATCAAGCCGCCCGCTGTGACCACGGTGTCGCCCTTTTTCAGGCCTTCGACCATTTCCCGGTGCTTTTTCTGCCGCTGATTCGCCGGACGAATGAGCAGGAAATAGAAAATCAGGATCAGCGGGATGAAAAAGACCAGCTGCCCGACAAGCCCGCCGGCGCCCGTGGCACCGGCGTCCTGCGCCATTGAAGGGGGAATAAGGGCGGCCGCCGCCAGACCGGTGAGAACAGTTTTTTGCATCGCTTTTCCAACTTTGAAATGGGACGCGCCGGTATATCCAGCGCCTCCGGCCTTGGCAATCATTCCTCTGTCTATGCTCGCCGCTGCCGGCGTGTCTCAGGAGGCGGCGGAGCCCGCCTCGTCCTCCGTCATATAAACCGACTGCCGCGGACGAGCCATGACCCGGCGAACCATCGGCTCGAAGAACTCCAGCGTTTCGCTTTCATAATCGGGATCGAAAGCCGGCTGGTCGTAGAGATGACAGAACTGCGCAGTGTACTCGAAATGGGGATGATCCCGGAACTGGTCGCGCATGTGTCGATCCAGTCCGAGGTGATGGAAGAAATAATATCCCTGGAAGATCCCGTGATTCGCGACCATCCAGTGGTTCTGTTCCGATACAAAGGGCTTGAGGATCGCTGCGGCGATGTCGGGGTGATTAAAGCTGCCCAGCGTATCGCCAATGTCATGCAGGAGGGCACAGACCACATACTCCTCATCCCGCCCATCCCGATAAGCGCGTGTGGCGGTCTGGAGAGAATGGGTCAGCCGGTCGACGGGGAACCCGCCATAATCCCCGCTGAGCAGACGCAGATGCTCGAGGACCCTGTCTGCAAGGCCCTTGTTAAACGCGCCCGCTTCCGCCGAGATCAGGGCCCAGTCTTCTTCTGTGCTCTCCGCGAAAGACTTGAAACCCGCGCGCTTTGCGCTGCCGTGCCCATCTGCCATTGTGACCTCCCAGTTCTGGCCTGCTCGCCAGTCTGACGCACTTGCGGCAAGAATCAATGGGCACGGCTGAGAAACCGCTCGCGCCGCCCGTGCCCGGCCAGCCTAGAAAACGAAGCCGGTCGTCTTTTCGAAGCCCGGCAGGACGGGAGGGCAGCATTCAAAAACGTCACGACTGGAGACCGCATCCCCGGCCCGGATATACACTTTTGCCTGCCCCAGGTCCCGGCCGACCCGAACGACGACACCGAGCCGCCCGCCCTCTGCCAGCTGGTCCAGCCAGGCCTGCGGCACCGTCTCGACCATCCCGCACACCAGAATGAGGCTAAAGGGCCCCTGATCCGGCAAACCGTCCGCCAGCGGCCCCTGAACCGCAACGGCCTGATCGAGCCGGATCTCGGCGAACCGGTCGGACATGGCCGCGACCGCATCCTCATCGTCTTCCAGCGCAATCACAGCGTCCGCATTCTGCCCGATAATGGCGGCGCTGTAACCGGTGCCCGCGCCAATGACCAGCGCCACATCATCCGGCCGGGTGCCAAGCGCCCGCAACAATTTCCCCAGGTCCCGCGGGGTCCACAGCGCCCGACCCGGTGCGGTCTCGACCTCCACTTCTGAATAAGCCAGCGCCCTCATCGACTTGGGGACAAACCGCTCCCGTGGGACGGACAGGAAGGCGGCCACCAGCTCGGGCGAGGTGACATCATTTACCCGCAGCTGTGTATCGACCATGGTGCGGCGTTGTTTTTGAAAATCCACGGCTTGTCTCTCCGGCCCAGTCTTCATTCGCTCCGCCCATAGCACAGACGACGCCGGGAGCAACCGGCCAGATCGGATTGCAGACATTCCCTGATTGCATGCCCGCCCCGCGCCTGCTATCCCCGCCTCTCACTTCGGCGGCCCTGTGGCGGAGTGGTGACGCAGCGGATTGCAAATCCGTGTACACCGGTTCGAGTCCGGTCGGGGCCTCCACACTCTTCCCCACTGAAAAAATAATCAGATCGGCGGGCTTTTTTAAGACTTGTAAACGTCTTGTTAACCCTGATGAGCGAAAGGTTACGTGTCTTCCTTTGGAAGCACCCACCATCACCCAATGCCTTGGCGGGACCGCGTGTCCCGCCCTTTTTTTGTCCGGACTGGATTCGACGTTTGACACAAACGCCGGGTTTGCTAAGGACGCCGTGTCGTGTTCCGCGATAGCTCAGTTGGTAGAGCAGGCGACTGTTAATCGCCCGGTCGTAGGTTCGAGTCCTACTCGCGGAGCCACTTCTTCCTAACCGACAGCGCAGGCTTCGACCCACAGGGTCACCTCGGTGCAAAGCCGCCCCCCCTGGCTCACCTCAAGCACGACTGCCCCGCTCTCGCCTGCCGCTTCCTCTGCCTTGATCTCCTGAACGGTAAAGGGCTTGCCAAGCTCAACATAGTGACGAAACCGCATTTCCCCGGCACGGCAGCGCAGACGCTGCCCCGAATGAAGCAGATGGGCGAACTGAAACGCCGCATCGGCGAGGTGATTGGCGTTCACATGATCTCCGGAACCGCCATGATAGGGATGATGCGGCATCAGCCCGTTCGCCCGGGTGATCAGACCTTGAGCCGACCGTCCGTCCGTGGGCGAGAGCGGTGTCAGGAAACACTCTACCGGCGTGGCGACCCCAAGAGCGCACGGCGCCGCATAAGCCAGCCGCCGGCCTTCCTCCGCCGCGTGCACGGACGTTCTGGACTTCTGACGCCAGCCTTCAAAGTCTCGTGTCCGGAAGACGACCCCCGTGCCAATCATGCGGCCGACCAGCGCGCCGGCCGAATCAAAGAAGGTCAGTCGAAATGCGGGTTCGTCAGGCTTAAAGCCGTCACCGGGATGATCGGCCAGTCCATGCGTGATGGGCCCGGTGGGTCGCGTCCCGCATTCCCAGCGCGAATAGGTCAGGGCGGACCATTTATCGGGATCCAGGGTGCCGCGCGTTTTCCCCGTCTCAACCGACGCCCAGTAATTTATGGACTGCAGCACAAGCGGGTGGACCGATGGCAGGGTCAGCCAGGGCCACGCCGTCTCGTCGCGGTCACACAGAAAGGCCACCGTGCCGTCAGACAGGAGCTCATGGGTGTGCGTAAAGGCGATATCATTGGACTGGTTGCTCACACCACAACCTTATCCAAACCACCCGCCGGGACAAGACAGATCTGGGCCGGAATGGTACCGCCTCCCCGGTTCGAACGGGGGACCTCTAGATCCACAATCTAGCGCTCTAACCGACTGAGCTAAGGCGGCTCCAAGCGCCCCTCTTACGCGCCGGACCGGTTGGATTCAAGCCCGGATTGTATTCCGTCTGCTGCGCAACGCCACTATTCGGCGGCAACCAGTGGAGAAGCGATCTCCACCGGGGACTCGTGGGCCCGGCGGAACACCAGCGCCCCGTCATCCAGGCGCCCAAACCGGATCAGAAAAATATCCTGGACATAGTTCTGAGTCAGGACCCAGGGGGCCTTGCTGCTGCGGCGCGGAAACCGGTCAATCGCCCTTTGGACATAGCCGGAGGAAAAGTCGAGGAAGTCTTCATCGGCCTTAACACCGGCCGCCACGGGGCGCACTTCAACAAAGCCCTCCGCCTCCATGTGATTGACCAGACGGCACATGAATTCGCTGCTGAGATCGGCTCTCAACGTCCAGCTGGCATTGGTATATCCAAAGACGGTGACCAGATTGGGCACATCGGAGACCATGCAGCCGCGATAGTTGAGATGATTGTTCGGGATCATGTCCCGCCCATCTACGACAACTTCCATGCCGCCCAGAAACTGCAGGTCGAGCCCTGTGGCCGTGACAACAATATCGGCATCCAATGTGGCGCCCGAGGCCAGTTGAAGGCCGTCCTGCGTAAACTGGTCAATCTGGTCCGTCACGACAGAGGCCTTCTGGTCACGAATGGCCTCGAACAGGTCACTGTCCGGGATCAGGCAGAGGCGCTGGTCCCAGGGATTGTAGGTCGGGGTAAAATGGGTCTCGATATCGTAATCCGGCCCCAGTTCCTCACGGACGGCCTCCAGAAGTGCCTTGCGGACCCGGTCGGGACGTTTGCGGGCCCGGTTGAAAAAGAAACGCTGCAAGAGAACATTCCGCCAGCGGATAATGTGATAGGCAGCCCGGTCCCCGAACCAGCGGCGGAAGCGGTTGGCCATTTCGTCCTCGGCAGGGCGCGACACCACATAGGTCGGCGACCGCTGCAGCATGGTCACATGACCCGCCGTCCGCGCCATGGCCGGCACCAGAGTCATGGCCGTGGCCCCCGAGCCGATCACCACAATCTTCTTGCCCTCATAATCGAGGTCGTCGGGCCAGTGCTGCGGGTGAATCAGCTGACCTTTATAATCAGAAAGTCCTTCAAAATCGGGCGTATAGCCCTGATCATAACGATAATAGCCAGAGCAGTTGTGCACAAAGGCCGCGCTCAGCGTCCGGCGCTCCCCCTCCACCTCCACCTCGATGGTCCACACAGCCTCCCCGCTGTCCCAGCTGGCCCGGACCACCTTGTGACCATACCGGATATGGGGTTCAATTCCATTCTCGGCCGCGGTCTCCCGCACATAGTTCAGGATCGACGGGCCATCGGCAATCGCCTTCTGCTCGGTCCAGGGTTTGAAATTATATCCCAGGGTGTGCATGTCGCTGTCCGACCGGATCCCCGGATAGCGAAACAGGTCCCATGTCCCGCCACTGCTGTCGCGTTGCTCCAGGATCGCATAGGTCTTGCCGGGACATTTGTCCTGCAGGTGATAGGCCGCCCCGATGCCGGACAGACCGGCGCCGATGATGAGTACGTCAAAATGGTCTTGGGTCATGCAGAGATCAGATCATGTCCGCCTGTTCTTTGTCCAGAGTGCCGGAGGGGAACCCTGCGCCTAATCGAGCCCCGTCACCCGGACCTCAACCGACCGGCTTCGCCCAGCCGGGTCAACCGCCGCCACCGTGTAAAAGCCGTTCCGGGCCGGAGTCCAGACCGGGACACCCCCGCCATCCGGGGCCACGGCCCGGCCATCTACAAACCAGTTCAGCTCACCGGACCCGCGCCCGGTAAACGCAAAACCCCGTCCTGGCCGCCCATTGACCGGCCCCGCCCAGAGTTCCGCCCGGTCCGGCGGAAACAGGATATCCGGTGGCGCTTCGGACCCACCAAAGGCGACCAGCGCGCCTCCGACCCCACCCGTGGGTGCAGACGGCCGCCCTGCCCGCAGATCCGGTTCCGGCACCCCACCTAGATGAGCTTCAACCCGGTCTGCGACGTCAAACAAGGCTGGCAGCGCGGCGACGCGCCCGGTCTGACCCGGTCGGGGCGCCCCGTCTGCCCGCCCCGTCCAGACAATGATCACATGTCCCCCGGACAGGCCCGCGGCCCAGGCGTCGCGGAAGCCATAGGACGTTCCGGTCTTGAACGCGATCTGCGGCGCGCCCGCCGCCAGCTGTCCGGGCATGCGGCCTGCCGGCGCCGGCGTGCCGCGAAGAATGTCAACAATATCTCCGGCGGCCTGCGCGGACATCAGGCGATGCCCGGGATCCGGGGCAGGCGCCGCCTCTGTCCAGACCAGGGGGCGCGCTACGCCGCCATCACCCAGCGCCGCATAGAGCACCGCCAGTTCCTGCGCGGTGAGCCCTGCCCCACCCAGCGCCAGAGCCAGACCCGGACGCGATTCAGCCCCGCCCACCAGACGTGGCGGTGCGCCGGCCAGCCGGAGCGCGGCTGAGAACCGGTCCGCTCCGATGCGGTCCAGCACGAGAACGGCCGGAATGTTCAGGGAGTGCTGCAGCGCCTGCGCAACCGACACATCGCCCCGGAAAGACCGGTCGAAATTCTCTGGCTGATAGGCGGAGAAACGCTTTGGCAGATCCGCAATCCGGGTCGCCGGCCGGGCCGCGCCATCATCAAAGGCCATGGCGTAGATAAAGGGTTTCAAAGTCGACCCCGGAGAACGCACCTGGGCGGTCAGGTCCAGCCACCCACCAGCCCGCTGACGGCTGGCCGACCCGATCGCCGCCCGCACCTGCCGGGTACGGGTCTCAACCACGAGAATGGATACCTGGGTCTGCGGCCCCTGAGCCTCGGCAACCCTGAGCGCCAGCCCCTCGAGGTCGGCCTGAAGGGCACCGTCCAGTGTCGACCTGACATCGCTGCGGGCATTGCCCAGCGCCGTCGCACTGGCATGCCAGGCCCCGGCGGGGAAAGCGGTCCGATCCGAAAAGACGGGCTGGGCCCGGACGTCCGCGGCGCGCAGGTCCGAAAAATAGCCCAGTCGGGCCAGCTTGGCGGCGATGAGGTCTCGTCCCGATCGGGCCCCATGCGGCCGCAGGTCCGGGCGGCGGGCTTCGGGCGCCTGCGGCAAGGCGATCAGCAGGGCGATCTGATCATCGGTCAGCCGGTCAGGGGCGCATCCGAAATATCGCCAGCTGGCGGCGCGGACGCCCTCCACCGGCCCGCCATAGGGCGCCAGTGTCAGGTACAGCTCGAGGATCTCCGTCTTGCTCAGACGCCACTCGATCTGGTGGGCCCGGATCATCTCGATCAGTTTGGCGCCGACGGTGCGCCGCCGCGGTTCCAGCAGGCGCGCGGTCTGCATGGTGATGGTGGATCCCCCGGACACGATGTCCCCGGCCAGGGCCGAGGTCCAGGCCGCCCGCACGAGGCCGATCCAGTCCACTCCTCCATGGTGCCAGAACCGTTGATCTTCCACGGCCAGGAGGGCGTCCACGAAAACCGGGTCCAGCGCCTCCAGATCGGCTGCGAACCGCCACCGTCCATCCGGCAGGGGGAAGGCGCGCAGCGGCCGGGCGTGCCGGTCCGTGACCAGGCGGGACACGGTCTGCCCGGCCTCCAGAGGCGGCGGAAACAGACGATCCAGGCACAGCCCCGACAGGACCAGTCCGGTCAGACCCAGCGCCAGGCGCCGCAGCCAGATCATGGCGCGCCGCCGGCTCCGAGCCCTGTCGCAGAAATCTCCACCATGCCGGACGACGAGCGGGCAAAGACGTCTGGGCGATACATGTCCTCAGCCACAACACCGGGCAGGACAAACCGACCCGGTGTCACTGCGCGGACGAGATAGGCCAGACGCTGCGGCCGGTCGACCAGATCAATCGCGGCCACGAACCGATCATCCCGCGCCTCGGCGGTTTTTGCCCGGTTCAGGGTACCGACCCAAGCATAAGCCCCGTCCTCACCCCCCGCAACCGCACCATCGGAGGGTCGCAGCACGGCCTCGATCTCAAATCCTGCAGGCAGAAGGTCGGCAATGATCACGGGGTTGTTGCGCCGCTGGCGTGGGGTCAGGGTCAGCGACACCACAAGCTGGTCACCCTGCCGGATGTCCGCCAGATCCACGGGGCGCCCCCTCAGGTCTCGCAGGGTCTTCTCAATGGTCAGGGCGCGACTGGCCGCGGGCGGGGCCCGATCTGGCGCGCCCCGGACCATGACCGACCGGAACAGGGGCGCTGATCCGCGCCGCACCCGGAAACTGACCCCGCGGTCAAGATCCGCCGCAGTCAGGGTAAACCGCCGCGCGCGTTCATCGAACCGACGGTCCCCGTCAATATCGAGACGCCCCTGCTCGCCAGTATCAAGACCGCTGACCGCGAGCAGCAGGAAAGCCTTTTCCTGCGTGGTCAGCTGCTCCGGTTCCGGGCTGTCTTCCGCCAGCCGTTCCGACAGGCGGGCCACGTGATCATTGAAGCCCGTCTCGGCGGCCAGCGCGATGACACCCGCCAGATCACGCAGTTCCGTCTGATAATAATCGCCACTGTTGCGATAGCCCAGAGCCTGCTCCGCCGCGTCAAAGGCACTCTGCGCCCGGGCCCGGTCCCCCATGAGGGCGAGGCCGGCGCCGAGATGGGCCCGGGCCAGCGGAGACCGAATGGCCTGCAGATCACGATCATGCAGATACCGCAGGCGGGAAATGTCCGCGCGCCCGGCACGGGCCAGCACGTAGAGCGCATAGGCCGAGGATCGCTGCATCAGCCGCGTGCGGGTGTCGCTGTGCCAGCGGCTCTCATACACTTCGGTGTCATAGCCATAGACCCGCCAGGCTTCCCCTTCGGCGACATCCCGCAAAGCCCCATAGGCCCGGTCCAGCGCCGAGAGCGGCACCTCATAGCCCGCCTCCCGGGCCCTGTAGAGAAAGTCGGTGGTGTAGGCTCCCAGCCAGGGGGAGGCATTGCGATCCCCTTCCCGCCAGAGGCCAAAAGCGCCCCCCGCGCCCTGGCGGTTGAGAAGATCCCCCACCGCTGTCTGGACGCTGGACACGTGTTCGGCCTCTGCCGCACCATCCCCGCCCGCCAGATTCAACCGGTCGGCATAGAGGAGCGGCAGAGCGCGGCTCACCGTCTGTTCGGTACAGCCATAAGGGTAACTGGAGAGCGACGCATAAAGCGCTCCGGAATCGACCGGCAGGCCCGAGAAGCTGACCGAGATGGTCGCGGTGTCCGCGACAAATCCGTCCAGCAGGTTTTCACCCGGCACAAAGGTCTGCCCCGCTTCCATGAGTGTCTGATCATAGGTGGTCACGGGCAAAAAGGCGGAACGGCTCTGGATCGGATAGGTCCGGTCAACGCTGTAATTCTCCGGTCCGTCCACCGACAGCCGGAGACGGGCCACACCGGCACCATCCGAGGAAATACGAAAGCCTTCGTCCAGCCGCTGACCCGGCGCCAGCCGGGCCCCCAGTTCCGCGGTCGCCACGGTGACCGGCCGGGTGGAATCCAGCCGGGTCCGGAACGTCCCTTCGCCCAGCTCAACATTATCGACCGAAACAGTGGCCACGGCGGTATCTCCCGGCGCAAGGAACCTTGGCAGGATCAGGTCTGCAGGCGCCCGGTCCCGAATGGTCATGGCCTGACTGGCGGCACCGAGGCCGCTCGCCGACCAGGCCACGGCCATGAGGCGGACTTCGCCATTAAACTCCGGCAGATCAAAAGTGATCTCCGCGGCGTTGTTGCGGCCAACCTCCACCACACCCGAAAAGAGCGCCACGGTCTGGGTCGGCACCACGGTGAGCCCCTCACCGCCAAGCTGATCCCCGCCGCTGCGAACCTCCGCGGGAAGCCCGAGATTGGGGTCCAGAAGCCGGCCATAATCATCATAAAGCGACACGCCCAGAGCTTTCCGGCCGAAATACCAGTCGACCGGATCGGGGCTGTCAAACTTCGTCAGCCGAAGGATGCCTTCATCCACGGCCGCCAGCGTCACGAAAGCCTTCTCCCGCGGCCCGCCATCGACGTCGACCCGAACCGTCTGGCTCTGCCCGGGCCGCACCAGCTCCGGGGCCTCGATCGCCACGCTGAAGGTCCGGTCTGCCATATCTACGGGAACATAGCCGACGCCGACGGCGCGCCGCGGCTTGGCCTGAACGATCGGATCGCGCGGGGTAAAGACCGTGACCATGACATAGGCTCCCTCGCCCCAGTCGTCGGTCACCGGCAAAATCACCTCAGTCCCCTCCACCCGGACCGGCCGGGTTTCCGTCGTCAACATACTGTCGGTGGCCACCACAATCTGGGCCTCGCCATCATAAGGCGGCACGATGGTGAGCGCGGCCGGGCGCCCCGGAACCACATTCTGTTCGTCCACCAGGACCTGAACACGGTCAGGCGCCTCAACCCCTTCCGCTGATTCCGCGCCCCCCCAGCCAACATAAAAGCGTCGGCTGGCTGCGGCGCCATCGCCATGGCGGACGTGCAGCTCGTGTTCGCCCCACTCCAGACCCGAAATTTCCAGCCGCGCGCTGCCATCATCCGTCCCCAGCGCGCCCTCATTGACTGTACGGACCGTTCTCGACCGTCGCCAGCGCCACCGGCCGTCCTCCCGGTACCAGTCATAGTGATAATCAATCGCCAAAAGTTTCCAGCTGAGCTCTTCCGTGCGCCCAACGCCACCGGCATCGACGACAGCCAGATCAAAGGCCGCCGTTCCGCCGGCCTCGACGCGGCCTTCAAACGCCGCTCGCGTGCCGACATAGAGCGACGCGGGTCGATAGGCCAGTCTGAGGCTTTCCGACACGGCACGTCCGCCCGGCTCAAGAACACTGACCACGGTGTTGAGCCGCAAGGGCCGGTCGGCCGACTGGCCGCGCCCTTGTGGACGGATCCGCACCGTGGTCTGTCCCAGCCCATCGGTCGTGCGGGGTTCCGGTGTGATCATTTCCTGCCGGAAATTCTGATCATGGCGGCCCCATCGAAACCCGTCATATCCCGGGAAGGGCGACGGGTCCGGCTCAAGCCGCACCTGTGTCTGAACGGTCAGCCCGGCGCCGGGCGCGCCGTAAAGAAAACGGCTGGACACGTCGATCAGCCGGCTTCCCTGTGGGTCTGTCAGAGCGGTATCCTCCGCACCAAGCTCAACGGCAATGCGCTGCGGCACGAAATCTTCCACCGAATAGGAGACATCCCCCACGCGGCCGAGGCCATCAAGCCTGACTTCCGTTCGCCAGGTTCCGCGCGACGCCGTGGCCGGCAAGTCGAGATCGCGCTGCAGGCTGCCGGCCATACCGATCGTAAAACGGGACCGCTGTGCCTCCACACCGTTGGGCCGGAATGTCACCAGCGTACCGGTCCTGTCCGCCACGGCGCGCCCCGTCCGGTCGCGCAGCATCGCGGTCAGGTGGACGGTCTCCCCGGGCCGGTAAATGCCTCTTTCGGTATAGACGAAACCATCAACCTCGTGCGGGGTGGCCCGGCCCCCAGTCGCAAAAGCCGACAGATCCACCGGCGCGCGCTCCAGGTCGAGCATGGCGGTATCGCCTTTAAGCCCGGAGGCGAGGACCAGTTTCGGTGCCATGGGTCCGGTTCCGGCCAGCAGCTCAGCATTAAACTGAACCTTCCCGTTCACGCCCGTTGTGCTCTCGCCCAGAATCTCATTGTTGCGGGCAATCAGGCGGATCCGGGTGTTGGGCATGACCTTACCGTCCTGAAGGGATCGCAGGCTCACATCGAGCCCGCTGTCACTTCGATAAGCCGTCAGGGCAAGATCCGTCAGCAGGATCCAACGCCGGGCCGAGGCCGCAGGGCCATCGCGCCGGCTAATCGGCTTTGCATCTTCGAGGCTGACAAAATAGGCCCCCGGCGCAAGGCTTCCGATGACGTCCGGCAGGGGAAAGATCGTCGTAACCGGGGCATTGCGCACCGAGTCGATCCCCATCGTCCCGCTCCAGACCTCGGCCGCAACGTCGTCAGGGTTCTCGCCACCATAGAGATAGCCATAACGGCCCTCGGGGGTGGTTTCACCCTGTGTCACGGATTTGAAGACCAGCGCCCGGTCATTGACCCGGGCCACACGGATCCGGACCTGATCAACATTCACCGTCTCTACAGCGAGGCCATCGGCGTCCTCTCTGGGCAAAATCACACCCGCCCCCCGGAAGCCGACATAAGCCGGCCGGTCTTCGAAGCTCAGCGAAACCTCCTCCTCCCGGCCCAGACGGCTACCATCGAGCGCGGGCAGGCCCTCGCGCAGGGTCGCGGTGTAGGTTGACGCAAAACTCAGCCCGTCCAGACAGAGGTCACGGCCCTCCACGCTGTAGGCGGGTTCGGAATTGCCGCGGACCGGAACAAAGACGGCATAGTCAATGTCGGGATCCAGCGGTCTTGAAAAGACGAGGCAGGCGCGCGGCTGGGCCTGTGTCAGGTCCGGGGCGTAGCGGATATAGGCGAAAGGCGCGTCACCCTGTTCACTGACATATTGCTGTCGTTGCCGGTCCCGCCGCTCCACGGCGACCTGGCTGGCGCGCGACCGTGACACCACTTCACCGGCCTGAACCTCCGGCTCCGGGGGCAGTTCCGGGGCGGCGTCACGCCCCCCACAGGCCGCCAGAGACGCCACAAATAAGCCGAATATCCCCCCAAGGAGCCCGGACCGCATGTTTCGCATGGGATTTTTCCTCCTGTGGTGATTATCTTTACACGCGTTTGAGATGCCGCCAACAGGGCGGAACTAAGGTAATTTCGCCATCTTTTGGAGTTCAGGATCGGTGTTGTGGAAAAATATGACTGCCTGATCCTTGGCGCCGGCGCCGCCGGCCTGTTCTGCGCGGCCAGAACCGCTGCACGCGGCCGCCGGACCCTGGTGATCGACCACAGTGCCAAACCCGCCGAAAAAGTGCGGATCTCGGGTGGGGGGCGGTGCAATTTCACCAATCTCAACACCCGGGCCGAGACCTTCCTGTCAGATAATCCCCATTTCGCGAAGTCCGCCCTCGCCCGCTACCAGCCAGAGGATTTCTGTGCCCTGATGCAGGCCCACGGGTTGAGCTGGACGGAGAAAACCCTTGGCCAGCTGTTCTGCGACCAGAAAAGTGGGGCCATCATCGAGATGCTGCTCAAGGAGGTCGCCGCCAGTGGCGCGAGCCTGCGCCTGAACACGCCGGTCAGCGACGTCCGGCACACGGTGGACGGCTTTGTGGTGTCCACGCCGGATGGCCCGCTCCAGGCAGAGAGTCTCGTCGTAGCGACGGGGGGGCTGTCCATCCCGAAAATGGGTGCAACTGGCTTGGCCTATGATGTTGCCAGACAGTTCGGACACGAGGTCGTTCCCGTCCGACCCGCCCTCGTGCCGTTCGTCTTCGACGGCGAGACCAAGGCCGACTTTGCGACCCTGGCCGGGGTGTCCCTTCCCGTCCGCGCCCGCGCCGGCAACGGGCCGAGCTTCGACGAAGCCCTGCTTTTTACTCATCGCGGTCTGTCAGGACCCGCCATCCTGCAAGCCTCCTCCTACTGGGCGGAGGGCGAGGCGCTGACGCTGAACCTCCTTGCAGAACCGCTCGGTCGACCGACCTTCATGCAGCAGCGTCAGGACACCCCCTCCAGGCCCCTTCAGAAAGCGCTTGGGCACCTGTTTCCTGCCCGGCTGGCGCCACTTCTGACCCGGTTCATTTCCGGCGCTGTCCAACGGCCTTTGCAACAGATTTCCGAACGCGATCTCCGCGCCCTCGACGAGGCGCTGAGCCAGTGGGCCCTGCACCCGTCCGGCACCGAGGGCTGGCGAACCGCGGAGGTGACCGCCGGAGGCGTCGCCACAAATGGCCTGTCGTCCCGGACGCTGGCCAGCCATCATGTCAAAGGCCTGTTCTTCATCGGGGAATGCGTCGATGTGACCGGCTGGCTCGGCGGTTATAATTTCCAGTGGGCATGGGCCAGCGCAGCCGCCGCCGCCGAGGTGGCCTGACACGGCCGCGGACACCCCGCTTAGCGGGTCAGGGAATAATTCGGCGCTTCGCGGGTCATCTGAACATCGTGGACATGGCTTTCGCTCAGCCCGGCACCTGTGATCTGGACGAAGGTGGCTTTCTCGTGAAGGTCCCTGATCGTGCGGGCCCCGACATAGCCCATGGCTGCGCGGAGACCCCCGACCATCTGATGAATGATGGGCGCAAGGGGACCCTTGAACGGCACCTGACCCTCGATCCCTTCGGGGACCAGCTTGTCGCTTGCAGCATCTTTCTGGAAGTAACGATCTGCAGACCCGCGGGCCATGGCGCCAAGGCTCCCCATGCCGCGATACGCCTTGTAGCTGCGGCCCTGGTAGAGGAACACCTCGCCCGGAGCCTCTTCGGTCCCCGCAAAGGCAGAGCCCATCATGGCGGTCGAGGCCCCCGCCGCGAGGGCCTTGGCAAAGTCACCGGAGAATTTGATCCCGCCATCGGCAATGACGGGAATACCAGAGGGCTGCGCCGCCGTGGCGCAATCCTCGATCGCGGTGAGCTGCGGCACGCCGACGCCGGCGACGATCCGGGTCGTGCAGATCGAGCCCGGACCAATCCCGACTTTCACCGCATCGGCGCCGGCATCAATCAGGGCGCGGGTGGCGTCTCCTGTGGCCACGTTGCCGGCGATGACCAGCCCGAACATGCTGAACGAGAAGAGGGAGAAGTACTGGTAGAAGCGATAGAACCGCCCCGGGCGATGAACGTGCTTGCCATCCGCCGTATGGGCGAAGTGATCGACGTAGTCTTCGGTCAGCTCATCACTCATGTAGCCCATGGCAAACAGGTGGATGCAGGTGGCGATGAGCGTGACCATCATGAACATCGTCAGTGTGAGACTGTCGATGTAATAATCCATGGACAGAGTAATGCCGCCGAAGGTACCCAGCGTGTAGAACGAACCAGAGTACACGCCCAGGCCACCGCCATGGGCAGCATCATCGTGGCCGTGATCGGCATGGCCGCCGGAGTCTTCGGCCACCGCGAGAATGTGATCCTGCCCGGCGTAGCTCGCAACCGCGGCACTGCTGGCTGGGTCGGCCGCGTCAGCGGCGTCAGCAGCGTTAGCAGCGTCATGGGAATCATGGGAATCATG